>JABSPG010000464.1 GCA_013214445.1 Ekhidna sp.
CAAGCAGTCTCTCAAAGAATGCATCCCCTCCTAAAGTAGCGGAATCACCGACAAGCACTAAACGAAATCGTGCCCTCGTCATAGCCACATTGAGTCTTCTATATTCCCTTAAAAACCCTATCTCTCCACTAGGGTTACTCCTTACCAGTGATATATAAACAACGTCTCTCTCCTGCCCTTGAAAAGCATCAACACTGTTCACATCAATGTATTGCCTGGCTTCAGCAAGACCCTCGCTTTGAGTAATCTGCATTTTAAGAATTTCCACTTGCGCCTTGTATGGAGCAATCACTCCTACAGTCAAACCCTGCAATGCATCCAGCTCCATCAGTTTCACTAGCAACCTTGCTTCCTGTTCATTATAAGTACTGAGAGTTTCCTTCTTCACCTTTTCTTCAAACCCAGCACCAGCCGTATCCACAAATTGAATAGGGATGTCAAATATTTTGTCCCTTTCACTAATCGACTTGGCAGGAATAAGCCTATTTTCATAAAACTCTCGGCTGGAAAAGTTCATGATCTCAGGAGCCATTCGGTACTGCGTTTCAAGCATTTCTACTTGATCCTTCTGACTTTCCAAACCACGTGCAAATAATGTATACTCTAAACCATCCTTTGCTGCTTCTCTCGACTTTATTGTTGGGGGTAATTGAAAATGATCTCCAGACATAATTACTCGCTCGGCGCGAATGATGGGTATCCAGGTAGCAGCCTCCATTGCTTGCGATGACTCATCTATAAAAACCGTCTTAAAACGCTTCCCCTGAATAAGTGAATTTGCAGCACCCGTTAGTGTACAGGCAATAACTTCTGCTCGATTAACCAAACTCTCAGATATATAGTTTTCCAAGTGTCTCGATTCATTCTTCAACTCTCTAGCTTCCTTGTATAAGCGTTCTCTTTGCTGCTTTTCCTGTTTTCCAAATTGACGCTTGTATTTACCTGCAAGATTTCGATACTCCTCGGACTGCTTGCGCATTTCCTTCAACCGAGAAAAATCGGGATGCTTGCTAATTTTAACATCTATGCTGTTTTCCACAACATCAGGTGTTAGCCTGGCAGGATGCCCCATTCTTAGGATACTTAACCCTTCGTTTGCTAAACGCTCCACTAGAAGATCGACCGCAGCATTGCTTGGCGCACAGACAAGCACTTGCCTCTCTCTGCTGACTGTTTCCTTAATGCACTTTGTTAATGTTGTAGTCTTTCCTGTCCCAGGAGGTCCATGCACGAATGCAAGGTCTTCGGCATGAGCGACCTTTTGAAACGCTTGATTCTGCCCTTGGTTTAAGGAAGGGAGTTCATAAGAATATCCTTGGATATTACCTGCTTTGCCTATTCCATAAAAGAGGTCTCGCAACTTTGCTAGCCGATCATTTTCGGCATTTTTGACGGTTTGTAAAGCTTTGTTCATTTCACGATATGTTCCATCGTCAAAAAGAAGATTGACCCCAAGTTTGTCCTCCTGAATCCAATCCGACAAAAAGCTCTGATTTAACACGATACGCATGCTATCATCTTTCAGATAGCTAACCACACCCCCTAGTACTTTATCCTTCTGTTCTGTTCCAGAAAAAAGACTTACTACACCTCCTACTTGAAACGCGTGCTTCTGCTCTTTGGGCTTTGTTTTTTGTATTTCAACAGTAATTCGATCGCCAGTACTGATGAAGTCTTTGACTATCTTGATAGGATACCATGTAACCCCGTTCTTCTCACGATCCTGGATGTTAGTATTCATCATGCGCTCCTGATATAGCGCATAGTCAGCCGCCTTTTCCTTTTTAAGGAGCTCCAATTGAAAATCCAACGAAGCTAATATCTCTTGTTTATCCATCAATGCTACTCCCTTACTGCAAACGGTTTTGGCTGAAAGTCCACCTCTTCTGATCGCGAGCTTTGGTCCACTTTGGGGTTTGATATCACAGTAATATCCCTGTAGAATGGAATAATCGCAAGAGTCTTATATCTCTTATGTTTACTCCCAATAGTGATTCGATGCATGCCTTCAGCCAGTTCACGGATACTGATGAAAGCCAGATACCCAAACTGACCAGAACTAGTGCGATAATGGGTGAACCAATTGTCTACATCGAGCGACTTTCCATCCATCTTGATCTGATAGAAGTTTTCGACTACCATCAGTTTTAGCGCTAGTAGTGATGTGTCAGCGTGGACATCTTGAAGAGAATCTAGTGACATGAGCTCCAACATTTCATCTTCATAGGCAATATTGGCAGGGACAAAAAGCTTAAGCACGTCTCCCGAAATTATATCGGATTGAATCTGAGCCTGTCTGGAAGACTGATCCTGACTCTGATCTTCGTAATAGCCATTATAAGCGTTATATCCCCTTGTTGTTCCCCAAAGACTCAATCTGGAGTAAGCTTGACCATCAAATTTGTATTCTGCAATCGAACGAGCACCAAACAAGCTTATCACTGTGAATAGAAGTAAAAAAAGGAAAAATGCCCATCGATTAAAATTGCTAACCATTCCATAATAAATAGGCCTGTAAAATCTGGAAAGAGTAAGGGTACTTACAAATACGTGCAAAGGCCAAAAGAATCTAGCAACGACGGAAAACCTCCTGAAGTAGCCCAATGTGAGAAAGTCTATTAGCGCAAGAACTCCTACTACAACAACTACAATAACGTAGTACTGAAAGATCTCATAGTTTACTCCTGTAAACCAGAAATCGAAAAAAATGTATAAAGTGGTAAAAGGAAGAATAACCAAAACCAGAAAAAAGAGATAGCCTCCAATCAAGCTCATAAAAAGCATGAAAGAAACACTGAAAAGCGAACTACTAATCTTTTCAAGTCGGATAACGATCGTTTCGTAGCTAGGAAGGCTTTGGACCTTTTCGTCAAACTTTCCTTTATAAGACAAATTATCCTTTCGGATTCCGCTGGGAAAAGTGTAACTCAAACCTACCATTCCAATCCAAATACCTCTACAGATCAAATGGAGGATTAAGCCTGTAATCAACCAGTAGATCCCCATTTTAGATAAAGCAACCAGATTATTGATGTCTGAGCTGTTACCAAAAATATTGGCTTTAAAAAAGGATTCAAATTTGTCAAGAAGATTTGGAACCTTAAACATTCCATAAAGCACAATCCCGGAAAGCAAGATCTCTGGCTCCCAGCTTCTTTGCTGTAGGTCTTCAAGCCACTTAGGCACTATTTGATTATTCTTTGCCTCCTTCATTTCGTTAAAACTAATGCTTTTAACAAAAAGAGGATAGGCAAAAAAAGCAAAGAGCTAAGTTGTGCTAGTGAGTCGATTTTTTGTTCACCAGAACAACTTCCTTCTACTCACTTCTTAGTAACTCTGATGGATTCACCCTTATTGCTTTGCTTATTTGTCCTGCAACTGTAATTATCAATGTCAATAAGATGATAAACATCGCCACGATGAACGGCAGAACGGTCACTGCTTTAGGTTCAGGAAAAACGGTGACAATGAGATTATACATTCCAAATGAACCCAGTGGAGCACCAATCATAAATGATATCAATAAAACCCAAAAGTACTGTTTTGCTACTATCCTGATTATTGCGTTCGGTTCAGCTCCCAATACCTTTCGGACACTAAATTCCTTCAGCTTACTTTGCACGTTGAAAGATAGGAGACCATACAAACCTAAACATGCTAGGATTATGGTAATACCAGTAATCAGAAGTAGCAGACCAGTATTCCCCCTATTTTCTGTATAGAATC
>JABSPG010000465.1 GCA_013214445.1 Ekhidna sp.
AACTTACAAGTAATCACACTCCGGCTTCTGGAGCATACGATCTATTAAAAGACATGGTGCTTTTAAATGCTAAGAATGTGAAGATTGGAGATATCATTAAGGTACCTGGAGTTGGTACGACTCATATTGTACTTTGTGAACTAGATTTTAAGCAGCGGAGAGATTCGGTAGGTGTGTACTATCGCAATGAAAAGGATGAAGTAGTGTTCTATGAGCGAAATTGGGTTGGTGGATGTGCTAGAGGATTTAAAAACTTGATCCCACACTATGGTGATAGTGTATTGTCCCAAAGCAAAGTAGGTGAAGCGGAAACGATGGTCACCGATATGAGAGCTACTTACGATATAGAAAAAGAACTGATCGGTAAGGAGCCTCAAATATTTCTGTGTGAAAACGAAGATTGCATTGACTGCCGCTTGTCTTGGAGTTTCAGTGATATGTCACTCCTGCATTTCGTGTGGCGAAATACATTGTCTTTCAAGCTAAGGTCAGTCTTGAATGCACTTAAGCTCTACTTATTTGGTAGAGTGATTGCGGGATATCAAATTGTCAAATAATTGACAGAAGTTTTTTACCTAGATAACCTCAACTAGTGCAAAAAATAAGAGCATACATCTATTCAATCTTATTTGAGGACTTCCTAGGACTAAGTATTCAGGATTTTGATTTGTCCATTTCAGATGGCTATTTGTTTATTGAAAAGGAAGGTAAGAAAATTGTGTTAAGGGACGATTTTTTCCATGCTTTGGAAGAAAAGTATCTAGATCCCGAATCTTTACCTGGACAGCCACTGGAGCGACTAGATTTTGCCAGTCATTCTATTTTTCGGTCATTGGTGCACCAGACTTTGCCGATTATTTACGGATCCACTGATATATCAGTGGATGAAGACGAAATAAAACTAGGTCTGGACATCTTTGGATCTTGTTTCTTTATGCTTATCAGGTATGAAGAGCTGGTAAAGACAGAGAGAGATCAGCATGATCGATTCCCAGCATCTGCTTCGCTTGCATTTCAAGAAGGTTTTTTGGAGAGACCAATTGTTGACGAATATGTTGAGGTGCTTTGGAACTGCATAAATTTCCTTTGGCCGGATACCAAACGAGTGGAAAAGAAATTCCGCGTGGAGGTGAGCTGCGATGTGGATTGGCCTTATTCATCCACGTTTAGGAGTGTGAAAGGAATTGCTAAAAGAAGCGTCGGAAACCTGCTTAAGAGAAGGTCAATCTCTCAGTTTCTGAAAGATCTTCGTCGATTCGGTAAGGTTCAATCCAAGGGGATTCGATATGACGAGTTTTATCAGTTTCCGTTCATTATGGATGAATTGGAAGCAAGAGATCTTAAGGGTACTTTCTATTTTATTGCTGATAATCCTGCTGGGGAAATAGATGGAATTTACTCTTTGCAGGAGTCTGAAATTGGAGATCTAATTCGTGAAATTATTGATAGAGGACACCAAGTAGGATTGCATCCTAGCTACACCACCTATCAAAACAGAAACCAGATAGCTCTGGAAAAAAAGAAGTTAGAAGCTCAGTTTCAAGCAATAAACAGCCATGGAAAAGTCGAGCTTACCCGTCAACATTTCTTGCGCTTTGATGCTTCCCAGACGTTCACTTTGCTCTCTGAAAGTGGATTCCTTCAGGATTCTTCTATGGGCTACCCTGATCATATTGGGTTCAGAGCAGGCACGTGTAAGCCTTATCAAATGTTTGATCTGAAAGCAAACAAGCCACTTGATATTATCCAGGTTCCTTTGCTAGTAATGGAAGTATCGATGCTGTCTGAAAGCTACATGGGTTTAAGTCATGACGATGCACTAAGTAGGGTTTCCGCTTTAGTGAACCAATGCAGAAGATATCAGGGTGTTTTTACATTTCTCTGGCACAACAATCAGTTCTATGGGGATGAGGATTTTAAGCTTTATTCCAATATTCTTGATTTGTAGTTTAGATGTGGGATGGTTTTCGTAATCCAAGTGATGTTGTCTGCCTTTTAGGGTCTCATTAATTGTCTCAATCTTGAATAAAGAATGGTACACTTTGTAAAAGAACCATTGCTTGTTTTAGTACAGAGCCGGAAGTTATACCCATCTTTGTAGGGTTGAATTTTCACTTTATTCTTTAGAATGTTTAAAAATTGTGTGTTAGAATGAAGATTCTATATTTGGCAGAGTTTAATCCCGACCTTGAAAAGGGAGTCTACAAAAAGATTAAGGGACAATGTGATGCATGGATTCATTTGGGCCATGATGTAGATCTTTGTGTTATGGTTTCCCATGGGAAAGTGAAAGAGAGCGTTGACCATCCATCATATCTAAGGTTCTTTGGTGATGGTTTTCTCTTCAGCTTATTTCCCAAGCTCTTCTTTTTTACTTTCATTAGAAAATCATTCAATCTCTGGGGCCTAAAGCGAACCCTCAACTATAAAGAAATTGATATTATCTATTTTAGGCAGACTCCATGGTATCTTGGGCTTATTGGTTTGTTATCAAAAGTACCAAGCGTTGTTGAAGTCAACACCGACTATAAAAGCGAATTAGAGCATTCAATGAAAATTAAGAAGATGTTCTACCTCTCGACGAAAGAGTGGGTTATGAAGTCTTTGGATGGTCTTATTGCTGTGACTTATGAATTGAAAAACTTATATAGTCGGTATAAAATACCCTTAGCCACTATATCCAACGGTTACGATTACGACGGAGTTCAAAGGGCTAATATTCTCTTAAAAGACGAAGTGAATTTAGTCTTCGTATCTTCTGAACTTCCTTGGCATGGATCTGCGAAGGTGTTTGAATTGTCTACAGTCCTCACACAGTATAGATTCCATATTGTTGGTCCGATACCAAAAGGCATTGATGAAAAATTCTTAGATCAGGAAAATTTAATTTTTCATGGAGTTCTAGATAACAGGTATCTACAAGAGCTTTACAGTAAAATGCATATAGGTATTGGTTCATTAAGTCTATATCTGTACAACCTGACGGAAGCATGCCCCTTAAAGACCAGAGAATATCTCGCTTACGGTTTACCGGTAATAATTGGATATAAGGATACTGATTTTGCAGAGGAAGAAGATTTCATCTTACAAATTGGCAATTATCCAAACAATGTGGAAGACCATGTGGAGGACATTGAAAAATTTGTCGAGTCATGGAAAACAAAGCGACCTGATAGTGAGCATATAAGGTCAATCATTGACTACAAGAAGAAAGAGATTAATAGGTTGAATTTTTTAGAAAGTATTGTGGCAGGATGAGCATATCATCTACTATTGACGAACGTTATAGAAAGCAGTACTTTGTTGCTTTTATACTGATTACTCTATTAGTCTGGTCACCACTAAAGGCAGTAGCGAATATTGCACCATACATTTTTGTAGTTGCTACGATTTTTCTTTTTCGTGGAAAGGTTTTTAAGATAAATAGGATTTTGATCAATAGGCTTATTGGTTTTGTTCTAGGTTTTGTTCTAATTCTTACTACATATTGGCTCTTATATCCAGGAGAGTTTCTTTTTTTCAATGCATTTTTTTCTCTTATTACCTATTCACTGGTTATCGTTTTATTGTGTATTCCAAGCAAGGGGTTGGGTGATCCTCGTTTGCTTTACAAGATGGCAGCCTATACGTTTCCTTTTGTGTTTTTAGAGAGCATCATAGGCTTAGTACAAGCAGTTTACGGTTTTTTTATAACTGGAACCTTTGATGGGGTTAATGGGGA
>JABSPG010000466.1 GCA_013214445.1 Ekhidna sp.
GGCGGAAGTAAATAGAGCATTGGACTTAGTAGCAGGAGAACCCTACTTTCTAAATAATCGTGGCTTTATTCATTTGGAAATGAACCAACCCGATAAAGCCATTGAAGATATTAATAGAAGCATTGTGCTAAATCCTAAAAATGGATGGGCTTATCGCAATAAGGGGATTTGGAAAATGAATAGAGGGGAGTTGGAAGAGGCTCTTGGGCTATTTGAAAGGGCGTTAAGGACAGGTGAGTTTATTGATGAGATCTTCTATTACCAAGGACTAGTTTATCGGGCAAAGAATCTGATGCCTGTCAAGCGTGGAGTAAAGGTCTGGGAAATAAGGAGAAGTCAAGCGAGCGAATGCTTGCTCAGAATTGTGAGTGATCCTTTTTAAGAATAAGCTGGAAAAGTGAAACCAGATGACTGAAAAATACAGCGGGGACTATGAAGGTAGGGAGCAATACATAGGGAAAGAAAAAGATTCCAATGTTGCCAACTTCTGATCCACTAGGCGTGTAGAGATAAGGCGTATAACTAATTGCAAGCGTCACAATGTTGATGAGAAGAGCCAAAGCAAGCCCATTCCAGATGATAGCTCCAATTTTACTTTTACTTCTTGCACCTACCATAAAGACTGCTGCAAAGGGAGCAGATATCCCAGATATGATATCAAGATTACTCCCTTCAAAAGTCATATCCATGGGCATTGCTCTTGATACCGCTAACCACCAAATCACCATTTCAACAGGAACGCGAATAATGTGGATATAATGGAGGGTAGTGATAGGCATTGCTATCAGAATTTGCCTCGTTCTAGGCCAGGCAAAGAGATAAATTATTGCAGCAAGAGGAATGCTGGCAATAGCAGGTAGCCTGGGTACTCCTGAGAGATTGGAAAAGTATCCGGAGAAAGTCAAACCTGTTACAAGGAAGATCCAGGCTATAAGTATTGTGATAACAATTGAGGGAGTAAGGTTCTTTTTGCCGGGAGCCGATACGCTCACCGCATAAAAAATGAAGCCCAAGACGGCTACTACAATTAGAATAAAAGTTGCGGATACATAGCTAGGAATCTCTTCCATTTTAGATGATTAGGGTGAGAACAGCAAGTTAGAAAAAAAAAGAAATCAACCATCGATGCTTAATTTGCATTGCAATGAATTTCGATGAACTGACCAGATTCTTGGAGAAGCGATTGCAGCTCCCATTGCCAGGGGAAACCGCACATCTAAGAATGCAACCTAAGCTTCCTAGTGGCGCTCCTTTTCGTATCTCTCATCAGGACGCACCTCGAAGGGGAGGAGTGCTCATACTGTTGTACGAAAATGAAAAAGAAATCACTTTTCCATTGATTCAACGCCAATCGTATGATGGTATTCATAGCGGACAGGTTTCACTTCCTGGAGGTAGGTTTGAGGAGGAAGATGGGGATCAGGTCCGAACAGCCTTGAGGGAAACAAACGAGGAAATAGGAGTAGACATGGAGACGGTTCAAGTTATTGGTAGTCTTTCTGAATTTTTTGTGGCCGCAAGCAACTATATGGTACAACCGGTTATTGGTAAAATAAATTATCATCCATCTTTTGTTCCCGAGGTGCGAGAAGTCGAGCACATTTTGAGTCCTCCTTTACGTCATCTTTTGGACCAATCTCGCAGAAAGGAAAAGGAGATGGTGGTGCGCAATGGATTCAAGATGCTTTGTCCTTATTTTGATTTGGAAGATAAAGTCGTCTGGGGTGCGACTGCAATGATGCTAAGTGAGCTGGTTGAAGTTCTGAGGGATTTTAAGTCTACTTAATAGAAGCATTACAATAGCATAACGGTCTCAATGGAGCCATTAATAAAATGATGGCTACTCTTGTTTCATGATTTGTTATGAAAGAGATTTTCATGATTGCAGCTCCAGTTTTGATGATAGGATTGACGCGGAGATTGAGGTTATGAAATTGGAATCAGAGGATTCGGATCTCAGAGATTTTGACTATGGTTTTTATCGCCATTTAGACGATTACTAATCCTAGTAATTCTTAGTTCCTTCAACTTCTATGTGCTACTTTTGCTGCGGCAAACGAGTACGACCAGCTCCTGCTGAATCCCCCAGGACCTGACGGTAGCAAGGGTAGGTGGTTGTAGCGGTGCGATGCTTCGTTTGCCATTTTTGTTGAAACCCCCTTATACCTGATTAATGAAATTCTTCATAGATACAGCAAACCTTGATGAAATTAGAGAAGCCCAAGATTTAGGAGTGTTAGATGGTGTAACCACCAATCCTTCATTGATGGCTAAAGAGGGAATTACAGGAGAGCAAAATATCCTTAAGCACTATAAAGACATCTGTGACATTGTTGATGACAATGTCAGCGCAGAAGTTATTGCCACTGAATTTGATAAGATGGTGGCCGAAGGAAAGGAGCTAGCCAAGATTGATGATAAAATCGTAGTTAAGATTCCAATGATCAAAGACGGGGTGAAAGCTATTTCGGCGCTCACTGCAGAAGGGATCAGAACAAACTGCACACTCATTTTCAATGCTGGTCAAGCAATACTTGCTGCTAAAGCTGGCGCAAGTTATGTATCCCCATTTATTGGTAGATTAGATGACGTCTGCACAGATGGACTGGCTTTGATTGAGCAGATAGTAGGTATCTTTGATAATTATGGATTTGAAACCGAAGTGTTAGCAGCTTCTATTCGCCATAATATGCATTTAATTCAGTGCGCTGAGATTGGTGCGGACGTTGCGACTTGTCCGCTTGGAGTAATCACAGGGTTGCTCAAACATCCACTCACTGATTCTGGACTAGAAAAATTTCTTTCGGACTACCAAAAAACAAATAAGTAGTACGAACAAATTGGTAAAAGACAAGTTGATGATGGAAGCGTTAGATTTACTTAACTTAGAAGAAATGTACATCATCAAGGTCAAAGGAAAAGCTAAAATTCCTGATTATATACAGATCAGAGATCAGAACTTCGTTTTGGTTGCTTATTTTAGAACAGACCGTCCATTGAAGAGAATGGATAAATTTGGCCTTGAGGGTAAAGATCAAGAATTGAAAAACTTGATACATGGGCTTCCTTATGGAAAGCTTCAAAAACTAGAGTTGTAAAAAAGTAAATGTCCTTTTCTGAAGAACCTGTAGTCAGAGTTTCGAACGCATCAATCTTCCAAGAAGATCATACGGTTTTAAGTGAAATAGATTTTACAATCGATAAAGGGGAATTCGTTTATCTGATTGGCCGCACAGGTAGTGGAAAGTCATCCCTTCTAAAGACTTTGTATGCAGATCTTCCGCTTCGTTTGGGTAGTGCGGAGGTGGTTGGCTTCCCGGTTAGCAATTTAAAATCGAAAGATGTTCCTTTCCTCAGAAGAAAAGTCGGTATCATTTTTCAGGACTTTGAGTTGTTTTATGATCGGTCTGTTTCTGAGAATCTCACCTTTGTGATGAAAGCTACCGGCTGGAAAGATCCGGCTAAGATGAAGAATCGGATTGCTGAAGTGTTAATGAGAGTTGGCCTTGGTGCGATATCTGCAAAGATGCCCCATCAACTATCTGGTGGAGAGCAGCAGCGCGTAGTAATAGCAAGAGCGATGATTAATGAGCCACAAATCCTCTTTGCAGACGAACCTACCGGTAATCTAGATCCAGATGTTAGTGAGGGTATTCTAAAACTTTTTGAAGAGATCAATAATAGTGGTACAGCTGTGTTAATGGCCACTCACAACCA
>JABSPG010000467.1 GCA_013214445.1 Ekhidna sp.
TACCACTTTTGCCCGGGAGTTTGGACATAGCGTGGTTATGCTGGATGTTAAGAAGCGTTCCGGCAAGAACATGATTAATGCGGTGAACAAGTCCAAAAAGATCATTAGTGATGCGCAGGAAAGTCGCTTTCCACAAGACTTAAGCATTACTGTTTCCAATGATTCATCGAAGCGTACCTTGAACCAGGTCAATGATCTGGTTAACAATATCATTTTTGGTATCATACTGGTGGTTTCTGTATTGATGTTTTTCCTCGGGTTTAGGAATGCACTTTTTGTAGGTTTTGCTATTCCTATGTCGATGTTTATGTCTTTTGCGATCCTGAATACACTTGGCTACACATTGAATACCATGATACTTTTTGGGATGATCATGGGGTTAGGTATGCTTGTAGATAATGGTATTGTAGTGGTGGAGAACGTGTATCGTTTGATGGAATCAGAGGGTTTGTCAAGGCTTGAAGCCGCTAAAAGGGGGATTGCTGAGATCGCTTATCCCATCATAATATCTACTGCTACAACTGTAGCAGCTTTTGTACCGTTGGGCCTGTGGCCAGGTCTGTTTGGTCAGTTCATGATTTACTTTCCAATTACACTCTCCGTCGTTCTAGGTTCATCGCTGTTTGTCGCAATCTTCATGAATTCCATGTTGGTTTCTAGGTTTATGGAAATTGGTGAGAAGGAGCTTTCTAAAAGAGCTTTAATCAGAATGACGCTGCTGGTAGGTGGTTTTGGAGCTTTTATTCTGGTTTTTGGAGGACCTATGAGAGGTTTGGGTACAGTGATGGTCTTTACAGTCATCATGTTTTGGCTCTATAAATACATTATCAAAAAGGCAGCAAATAGATTCCAGAGAAAGATTCTAGTTCTTTTTGAAAACTGGTACGAAAGAAGATTGACGCATGCGGTACGGGGAGGAAACGTGTACTGGTACTTTGGGATCACCTTCACGCTATTGATATCTGCGTTTATGTTCTTCGGTATGTCTGTGGGCGCAAAGCGGACAAAGATTGAGTTCTTTCCGGATAATATCCCCAATCAGATCATTGTATATATTGAATACCCTCAAGGCACAGCAATCGAGAAAACAAATAGGATTACTAAAGAGATAGAGCAACGTGTATACAGTGTGATAAATGGGCAAGAATACATGGATGCAGCGTACAATTTCCTGGTGGAATCATCTGTTTCTCAAGTAGGAGAGGGTGCAGGAAACCCTCAGACTGACGGGGGGTCTAACGCGGAGATGCCTCATCGTGCAAAAATTACTAGTTCGATGAGAGAGTTTAAGTACCGTCGAGGTGAGGATACTGAGGAGCTCAGATTAAAGGTGCAAGAAGCACTCGAAGGGATATATCCGGGGGTTTCTATTTCGGTGGAAAAGGATGCAAATGGTCCTCCTGCAGGATATCCTATCAACATTGAAATTGAGGGAGATGATTATGATCAGCTGATCTCTGTCGCGGAGAAGATGAGAAACTTTATCAATTCCAGAAATATTGCTGGGATTGAAGAATTGAAGATCGATGTGAATAAAGGAAAGCCTGCGATGGAAGTAGCGGTTGATAGAGAAAAAGCAGGAGAGCTTGGAGTGTCTGTCGGTCAGGTTGGAAGTCAGCTTAGGAGGTCGCTTTTTGGCGAGAAAGCAGGAATTTATAAACTAGATGGTGAGGATTATGATATTAATGTTAGGTTTAACGAAGACCTGCGATACAACAAAAGTGCGTTGTTCAATCAGAATATCATCTTCAGGGATCAGAGCACCGGGAGAATAAAGGAAATTCCGGTTTCTGCTGTCGCTACTCAGAAAAATACATCCTCTTTTAGTGCGATTAAGCATAAGGATAATAAGCGTGTCGTACTCGTTTATTCTGGTTTAAAGCCCGGATTCACCGATGCAGCGGCAGTAGTGGCTGACATTCAGGAGGAGATGCAAGAGTTCAAGGGGATGCCGGAAGGTGTAAAAGTTGATTATACCGGTCAGATTGAAGAGCAGAACAAACAGATGGCATTTCTGGTTGGAGCCTTCTTCTCCGGATTGGGACTGATTGCATTAATTCTGGTATTTCAGTTTGGAGGAACTTCTAAGCCTTTGATTATTATGATTGCTATTTTCCTCTCTTTCATTGGTGTTTTTTATGGCTTGATTATCACAGGCTGGGCCTTTGTAATTATGATGACCATGATGGGAATTATTTCACTGGCAGGAATTGTAGTAAATAATGGGGTAGTGCTTTTGGATTATACGCAGCTATTGATCGATAGGGAAAAGGAAAAGAGAGATATGGGAAAAGATGACTACTTGAGCAAAGAGGAAGTACGGCAGATCGTGATCAAAGGAGGTAAAGCCAGATTAAGGCCGGTTATTCTTACCGCAATCACGACCGTGTTGGGATTGATCCCGTTGGCAATAGGTTTCAATATTGACTTTTATACCTTGGTTACTGATTTTGATCCAAATATTTTCCTTGGGGGCGATAATGTTATTTTCTGGGGGCCACTTGCTTGGACAGTTATTTTTGGACTCTTGGTTGCTACTTTCCTGACCTTGATCATAGTACCCGTTCTGTTTACGATCACCTACAGAATGAAATATTGGTTGTACGGGAGAAGGCAGAGTAAGGCGACAAGAAAACTTCAAGTTGCATAATTGGATAAAATGATGAATTTTCATCTAACCTTTCGCACTATAGATTCGTTATTTACGTACGTTAAGATTTTGATAAAGAATATCTTCGGTTAGGTTTAAGTTAATAGTATTATCCCCTCATGATTTGAGGGGATTTTTTCATTTATGAGTCGTATATATTTCATCGTTTTTTTAGTATCGATCTATCTAATTCTTGACGTCTATGTCTTTGTTGCTTTACGTTCAACCATCGATGGACTTAGCTTAGTATGGAGGCGAATGATATTGATTGGATATTGGGTAGTTAGTCTATTATCTCTCCTTGGAGTGCTTTTGTATCGTCAGATAGATCCAAAAGAGCTAGGCGATTTGAGGTTGTATATAACCACGTTCTTCTTTGTCCTTTTTGTAGGAAAACTTTTTTCTTCGGTTTTCTTAGTTTTGGAAGACTTGAGAAGAGGAATCACCTATTTAGTAAATCTTTTTCCTTCTGTAGATTATAAATTCTCTACCTCTCGTTCTGATTTTATGCAAAAGAGTGCTTTGATAGCCGGTACAGTTCCAATAGCTACTTTGTCTTTTGGTGTTATTTCGGGTGCTCATGACTATCGCGTAAGGAACCGAACGGTTTATTCCCCCAACCTACCAAAGGCTTTTGACGGTATACGAGTAGCACAGATTTCGGATATTCACACAGGTAGTTTTTTTAATAAGGTGGCAGTTGAAGGAGGGATCGATCTATTAAATGCTCAAAAGCCTGACATTGCCTTTTTTACGGGAGATCTGGTAAATAATAGAAGTGAGGAAGCGAAAGAGTACTTGGATATTTTCAAAAAGATGAATGCCCCTCTTGGCGTGTTTTCAGTGATGGGAAATCATGATTATGGAGACTATAGCAGCTGGTCGTCTCCTCAAGCGAAGAAAAAAGATGTCCAACAGCTTCATGAAATGCATGAGTATATGGGCTATGATTTACTATTGAATGAAAATCGTTCAATACGAGTAGACGGAGAGGAGATTGCCATTTTAGGTTGCGAGAACTGGGGCGATGGTCGTTTTGCCAAATATGGTGATTTAGGC
>JABSPG010000468.1 GCA_013214445.1 Ekhidna sp.
ACTTATAGGCATCCTTCAGATAATAGGTGAATACAGCACCATAAGGAGGATTTTTAGCTTGATAATCCGCGTTACCTTGTCCATAGATTTCATCTTTCTGCACATACCAGTAAGCTGGACGGGTACTAAACACGGTGGCCTCTGCATTTTGCATGCCGTTATTCCAGTCCCTCAGTGGAGAGATATCATCTAGGATATAAAAACCACGACCAAATGTCGCTCCAACCAGATCATTTTCTCTTCTCTGAATGGTAATGTCACGGAAGGAAATTGTAGGTAAGCCACCTGTCAACTCTATCCAAGATCCCCCACCATCATTGGTGAAATACACCCCAAATTCGGTCGCTAAAAACAAAAGGTCTTTCTTTTCATGATCTTGTACAATTCTCCAGGTCACTAGCCTACTTGGCAGGTTCCCATTGATAATCGTCCATGAATTTCCTTTATCAGTACTCTTCAAGACGTAAGGCTTAAAATCGCCGTACTTGTGATTGTCTAGAATCAAGTAAACCGTATTCGCATCATACAAATCGGCACGTACATCATTCACAAACGGTGTAGCCGGAATTCCTTTGATACTACCTAATTCAATTTTTCTCCAGTTATCTCCACCATCTTCTGTCACTTGTAAAATTCCGTCATCTGTCCCGGCGTAGATTAGTCCTTCCTGAATAGGAGATTCCGCAAGTGAGGTAATCGTATTGTAGTTTGACATGGCATTTACATCCCATGCATTGTCATAGCTTTGAACTCTCCCCATAATTGGCAAAGCCAATCGTTCTTCGTTTCGAGTCAGGTCTCCAGATATAGCTGTCCAGTCATCTCCTCGATTTTCAGATTTCCATACCCTGTATGAAGCAAAGTACAGTCGGGTTGGGTTGTGAGGGCTCACCAAAATAGGCGCATCCCAGTTGAATCTTTCGTGCGGATCACCTGCTTTGGGCTGAGGTTGTATAAAAACTGTTTCGCCTGTCGTTTGATCAATTCTCCATAACCACCCTTGCTGAAACTCTCCATAGGTAATGTCTGGATTCCCTGGTTCTGTTGCACTCTGGTGACCATCGGCACCAAGTGTTATCCACCAATCTGCATTTCGAATGCCGGCTGAACTTGTGGTTCTAGATGGTCCACCATGACTACCATTATCTTGTGTACCGCCATAAACATTATAAAAAGGAGCTGTATCATCCACAGCTACCTTATAGTATTGAACCACCGGTAGATTGGAGATGTATTTCCACGTCTTAGTCAGATCGAAGGTCTCATATAATCCTCCATCAGTTCCAAATAATAAATAGTTTGGATCTGACTTTTTGAATGCCATTGCATGAGAATCCACATGTTTTTTGTTCTCATTCATTTGCTTAAAAGTCTTCCCATGGTCGTCAGAGATTACCACGTAGTTGTTCATCAAATACAATCGACCTTCTCTATGAGGAGAAGCATACAACTCCTGATAATAGTGTGGGCCTGTCCCACCCGATACTTGATCAGACATTTTGGTCCAAGTCGTACCCTGATTTTCGGTCATGTAGATTCCTCCTTTTAACCTAATCTCTTCAATAGCAGCATAGATCCTGTCTGGATTGAATGGGGACATTGCTAAGCCAATTTTCCCCATGGGTCCTGCGGGCAGTCCTGAACTGAGTTTTGTCCAGGTTTCTCCACCATCTGTACTTTTATGAATGCCTGAACCAGGCCCACCACCCATCAAGGCTGCTACGGTCCTGTGTCTTTGCCAGGTGGCAGCATATAAAACGTCAGGATCTCTTGGATCAATCACCAAATCTGTCACTCCTGTCCATTCACTATCTCCTAAGGTCTTCTTCCATGAGTCTCCCCCATCGATCGACTTGTAAAGTCCTCTCTCTCCTCCTTTGCTCCATAGCGGTCCTTGAGCTGCCACCCAAATAACATCTGGGTTTGTAGGATGCACAATGATTTTGGAAAGGTGCTCAGATGCTTTCAAGCCTTTGTTCTTCCAGCTCTTGCCCCCATCATAGCTTACGTATATTCCATCTCCGAAACCTACATGTCTGCCACCTACATTTTCTCCTGTTCCTACCCAGATGGTCTCAGCATTGTTCGGATCAATGGTAATACAGCCAATCGAATAGCTTTCCTGCGCATCGAAAAGAGGTGTCCAGGTGGTACCAGCGTTTACTGTCTTCCAGACGCCCCCTGAACCTACAGCTACATACCACACATTTTCATTGTCTGGATGGATGGCAATGTCGGCTACTCTTCCGGAAGTGAGTGCAGGGCCTATACTTCTAAATTTTAACCCAGCAAAAGTCTTTGAATCAACCTCCTGCGCAATAGAGCCTAGCGCAACAAGGAAAAAAGTGAGTGTTAATGATAAAATCCTAATCATAGTCAAATTGGTTTAGAATGCTCAAGCTATAAAGAGTAGAATGAATCCCAAACAGAAAATGTGAAGAGTGGTTATAGGGAAATGATCAGGACACAAAATCCTGTCGTTCGCTAACATTGAGAAAAACAAAATGATACATTTGTAACATCGTTAGGGGTGCCTAATAAATCGGCTGAGATGATACCCTATGAACCTGAGATGTGTAGTAACAGCGGAGGGAAACGAGGATTGTAGAATAAGTTATAAAACCAATATACAAGCCACTTTCATAGCCGTGAAAGTGGCTTTTTTTATTTTAAGAGATTATGTCAGAAAAGAAACAACTAAGTGCAACTGTAGCAGCGTTAAGGGAGCAATCCCCTTTGGTCCATAACATTACCAACTATGTGGTTATGAACAACACAGCCAATGCCTTGTTGGCAATCGGAGCATCGCCTGTTATGGCACATGCTGTGGAAGAAGTTCAAGAAATAGCTGCCATTTCGTCGGCTCTGGTGATCAATATGGGTACACTCAGTCCAAAGTGGGTAGAAGCTATGGGACTGGCGCTAGAGAAGGCGAATGAATTAGGAAAGCCGAGTGTTTTTGATCCCGTCGGTGTGGGTGCATCGAGCTACAGAACAGAAACAGCCATCAAAATCATGGAAACATATAAGCCTTCCGTGATACGTGGAAATGCATCAGAAATTATGGCACTGGCTCAATTCAGCAGCAGCACCAAGGGAGTAGACAGCACTACGAGCTCTGAGAATGCCTTGACAGCAGCACAAGAGCTCTCAAAAAAGTTAAGTAACACGATCGTGATCAGCGGCGCGACTGATTTCATTGTCACAAATAATTTGGCTGCCAAAGTCACTACCGGGAGCGCGATGATGGCGAAAGTTACAGGAATGGGATGCACGGCTACTAGCATCATTGGTTCTACGCTTGCAGTAAATTCAGATCATCATTTAGCAGCCCATCATGCGATGGAAATCATGGGAACAGCAGGAAATTTGGCAGAAGAAAAATCAGATGGACCTGGTAGCTTTCAGATGAACTTTCTAGATGCACTATATGCTATCTCCCAAGAAAAATGAGCAAGGTGGATTACTGTTTGATGTACGTAACCGATGAACGATTGGCAACTGACGATGACTTTCTACAAGTCTTGGAATCAAGCCTGAAAGGCGGAGCGACGATCGTACAGCTGAGAGAGAAAAAACTAGATACTAATCACTTTTACAAACGTGCAGTTGAGTCCAAAAACTTGTGTATCAAGTATGGCATCCCACTCATCATCAACGATCGGCTAGATATAGCGCTGGCCGTAGATGCGGTTGGGGT
>JABSPG010000469.1 GCA_013214445.1 Ekhidna sp.
ACATGTATGGCGGGTATGGATATGCTTTTGCTCAAGGCATTCTCATATTCTTTCGCGATATCTACACTATTGATTCTTTCATTTCCTAGCAAAATCATCAATACTATTTCCTCTAGTGACCCAATTGATTCCATTAGATTAATAAATGTTTAAGTTATGAATACGAATATGATTAATAAATGTTTAAGTAATTGATAAAATCAGAAATTATTTGTGTTTGTCACATGAGTATCCTGACAGTTACTTTGGCTTAGATTACACCTTGTTAAGATGTCCTATGTCGGAATTTGAACTTGACATTAGTGTTTAATCCCTTCGGGCTCGACCATTACCACCTCTTCTTTTTCAACAATTACTTGCCCTGCAGGCGCCCCTTTAACTTTTCTGACAAATTTTTTCTGAGTGAATATAACAGGACAAATAGTATCAGTTTTTCGTTTAGAGTTGGCTGCTGCGATACTTGCAGCTTTTTCGATAACATGACTAGGGAAATTTTGGCCAGGCTTTTGACGAACTACTACATGGGATCCTGAGACATCTTTTGCATGTAACCACAGGTCGTTTTTGTTGGCAACTTTTAGCGTCAATTCGTCATTAGCTTTAGCGTGTTTTCCCAAAAGGATTTGCCACCCATCGAATTCAAATTCGTGATAGGGGAGGGTTTCTACTTTGGAGCTAGCTTTTTTGATAATTCCATGCTCTTTCAAATATTTCCGTAGTGACTTGGTATCCTCGATATCTTGAATGTGTAGAATTTGTCTGCTTAGCTCTTCAATGAGCGATTCCTTAGCGGTAATATTGTTTCGAAGCTGATCAATCTCCTGATGCCGATTTTTGGATTTGCGGTAAAAATTTTCAGCATTTTTCTGCGGACTTAGCTCTCTATTAAGCTTAATTTCAATAGGCTGATTTGTGTAAAAATCATGAAGCACTGCTTTAGATAGCCCAGTCTGCAAACTGTGAAGATTCGCCATGATGATGTTAGCAATTTCTTCAGGACTTCTTGACTTCTCAACTTGATTTAACTTGATCTGAGTTTTGTTAAGATAACTTTCAGATTTTTTTATTCGCTGCTTTAGTTTGTTGATTCCTTCATTTTTTTCTCTTTCAAAATAGAAAGAGCGAGTCTTTTTGTTGTAGAGCCAATTGGTAGCTGCAATAGCACTGTTTGCTTTTTCAGTGCTCTCATTTACCAGACTGATCGACGGTCCATCAAGCAAGAAGATAGGATTGCTCTGAAGCTTCGTGAGTAGCTCATTTAAAGAGGCCCATCTTGATGTTCCATCTTTGTTATAGTAGTCATTTTGTTCAAGATAGATCTTAATTTCTTTGCCAAGGGCTGGGATCAATGTTATTGGATCTTCATTGGCGGCTTCAAACTGTTTTTGGTTAATTTCAATCTTTCTGTTCAAAGTTGAAGGTTCGAGCTCCATGTCAGAGCTGATTGTACCTCTGAAAATCTCTACGATTTGATTATCATCAGCATGTAAGATATTAGATCTTCGGCCATGCATCTTAAAAACTAAGGATCTGGTTCCAAACGCAATCTGAAACGACCTTTCATAGTTGAAGATGGAGACACTGCTTACTTGTCGATCAAGAAGACTTGGAAATAGATCTACGCTGTTTCGGCCTGCCCTTGCAAAATCTTCTGGAAAAGACAGCAAAGATATGTTTGGGTCGAGGTTAGCTCTAATGTAGAAGCTCTTGTTGGCGCTACCGAATCCAAGGATTAACTCATCTCTATTTTGGGAAAAACATTCTAGTAGACTTAATTCCACCAATTCTTTGTTTAGTTCAGTAGCAAGCCGCTTTAAAAAAAAGAAGTTGTGAAACATCGGGCTAGCTATTGCTGACTGTCAATCGTTATTGATAGGCCATCCCAAGCTAGTTTAATGTTATCAGGGAGTTCAGAGGAAATATCTCGGTGTAAACCCAATCGATGACTTATATGCGTGAGGTATCCTTTTTCTGGTTGCAGTTCTTCCATAAGAGCGAGCGCTTCTGCTAGCGTGAAGTGGCTGATATGATCCTCTTTTTGTAAGGCATTTAGTACGAGAATCTTTGATCCTTTGATCTTTTTTTTCTCTTTCTCCGAAATGAAGTTTGCATCTGTGATGTATGTAAAATCGTCAAACCTAAATCCATAAACGGGTAGTTTGTGATGCATGACTTCAATGGGTGTAATGGTATTTCCATTTATGGAGAAAGGGCTACCATCAATGGTATGTAAGTCTACTTTCGGAATTCCCGGATACTTATTTTGAGCGAAAATGTATGAAAACTCTTGCTTCAATTGATCTTGAACTTCTTTACTGGCATAGACTGGCATATCTCTTTTTTGCCTGAAGTTGTAACTTCTAATGTCATCCATTCCGGCAGTATGATCCTTGTGCGCATGAGTAAATAGGACGGCATCTAGCTTGTCTATTCTTTCCCTAAGCATCTGCTGTCTAAAATCCGGACCGGTATCAATAACGATATTAGTTCCGTTTACTTCAATAAAAAGTGAAGAGCGCAAACGATTATCCCGATAATCTACAGATTTACAAACCTCGCACTGGCATCCAATAACTGGGACACCTTGAGAAGTACCCGTTCCAAGAAAAGTAACCTTCAAAGCTGAAGCTGATTATTAGTGATTTCAGCGTATAGTTTCTTGTTGCTATCGCTCAACTTGCTAGAGTCAACTTTGATTGATCGAATGATTTCAATAAGGCTATTGACCTTTCCTTCCAGTGCAAAAAACTTATTTACTACTGCGACTTTGCTGTCATTCAATATGCAATAGCCCGATTGAAAGTTACCCTTTTCATATCGTAAGATGTAGTCTGTTTCAGATAAGATATCTTCTAATTTGTTTAAGAAGTGATTGGTGTACTTAATCGTCATCCGTGTACTTTTTCACCATTTCAACCACGGAATCGTAATTCAATGGTTTGGGGATGAATGCATTTATTCCAGCTTCTTCGAAGTTTTCCATGGTGTAGTTGTTAGCGTTTCCTGTAATAGCCACAATCGGAATCTGCTGATTACTGCCTTCCATACTTCTTACTTTTTTTGCACATTCCATGCCATCCATGACTGGCATATGAATATCCAATAGTACAAGATCGAAATTATCTTTTTCCAATAGGTCCAATACTTGCTGTCCGTTTTTGACGGACGATATTTCGTAATTGAGCTGTGATAAGATCTTTTTTGTCAGGTTTTGAATGACACTGCTATCTTCTGCAACAATTATTTTCTTACTCATTGGTAACTAAAAGGTTTTTACTACTCTCTTTAAATTCTTGGAAAAGAACCTTCAAAGTGGCTACTTCTTCCTCTAGATGTTCAAATTTATTTTCTTTTAGTCGTTTTTCAATGAGTGCTGCCTGTTTAGATAGCTTTTCTATCCCAAGTGTCCCAGCATTACCTTTCAGTGTATGCAATTCACCTCTCATTTTATCGTAATCTTTTTTTGAAAGGAATTTGGCGGTTTCTGCCACTAGTGTCTCGGCTTCAGTTTCGAAATCTTTTAAAGTTGCTTCGATTAGTTCTTGTCCTCCAAATTTGGCTAGTTGGTTTAGGGTATTTTGATTAATGGCTAATTCTTCAGACCTGACTTCTATTGCCTCCATGGTCACTTCGATAGGTTCAAAGTTGACCCATTTCTTAATTTTCGTGATTAGCA
>JABSPG010000047.1 GCA_013214445.1 Ekhidna sp.
CTGGACTGGGTGATCTAGATGAGTGTAATGGTATTGAGCGATCAATCACTTTAACGACTGCATCAGGTCAGACCGAAACATTCAATTATTTCTATGTAATTACTGAGGAGTTTCCTGTTATAGGAAGGTGTCTTTCGGGCACACCAGACCAAGATTTCTTTAAGAGAAGATAAAATAAATTATGAGCGTCTTTGATACCAAAGGCGCTCATTTTCAATACTATGATAAAACTACTATTAGTTATCTCTCTTTTTTCAAATGAACTTTTCCACGAGTTTAAAATTGGGAGATATGAGATTCGTGAAAATCAAGATGATATTACACTATTTGTCAAGCTTGATCGCAATGATTTCCTTGAAGCAATCAAAAAACAAAATGGTTGCTCTGATTCTGAGGACTCGGAAAGATGTATGACTGAATACCTTATCGATCACTTCAAGCTAAACTTTGATGGATCAGATGCTTGTTTTGCATATCAGGGGCATGAACTGAAAGATGAGTTTGTCGAAATGACTTTTCAGGTTGGAATTGCACCGCAGAATATCGAAGAGATTAAGGTGTTTAATAATATGCTACTCGAGCAATATCCGAAACAGGAGAACATCGTGTTCTTTATGCTAAATGATAATGAAAGATCATTTAGACTAAATTGGGATAGAGTTGCCACAGTCGTTGTTTACTGATCCAGGGAAAACTTACAGTCTGAGATTAGAATGAGGGAATATCCAATCCTATTCCCTGCTTCTTACTACCATATTCAATTGTCCTTTTGCCATTAGTAGGGCACGATCTTTTGCTAGCTCTACTTTTGGCCCTTGAAACATTGAATCGAGCGTTTGAAACCAAAGCTCAAGCCATTGTCTGAAGTGAGATCCATTCATTCCCTCATTTAAGGATCTATCCACTAAAATATGTTTCATTCCTGGTCTTCCTGTGAAATTTCCAGTTCCGAAAAGGTTCATTTCCCAGAAATCAGTCAGCATAGAAAGGTGTACTGGCCAGCGTTCATCTTCAATATGGTGGTTGAAAATAGGTCCCAATAAATCGTCTTTCCGAATTATGCCGTAAAAGGCATGGACTACTTTGGAAATATCTTCTCGGCTCTCAATGTCTTGCATCCCTATTGAATTTTTTCCAAAGCAGCCTGTAGCTCAACATAGCGATCCAAAGCATCTTTTCCTGGTAACTGATCGGCTCGATTTAGCATAAAGTACAAGTAAGAGATTTGGGCAATAAGCATTGGTTTCATATAAATACCCTCTTCAGTTTCTAGCATTTGTAATTTTTGCTTGAGCTGAGTTAGCCGTTCTTTATCCTTACCAGTTTTTTCTAATTCCTCTATTTCATCCGTGATACTACTGGCTAACAAGCGTGCTTGGCTCAAAAGGTCTCTGACTTCTTTTTGAAAATTTAACTGAGTTTTGATGTCCTCTTCAGAAACTCCTGCATCCTTCACTTTCGGATCAATTTGCAATTCAAAGGTCTGTGATTGAGTAGTGGTTCCGTCTGAAATAGAAACAGTGTATTCCCCAGGGACAGCCATAGGTCCTCCCTTAAATCTTCTACTTTTTTGGTCATGCCATGGACCTGTGATGGTCATATCCCATTCGAAGCGATTCATCCCTTTCTTTCCCGAAAGTGAAGATAGTATGATATACTCTGTCGCACTTAGATTCATATTTT
Organism: Ekhidna sp.; assembly: GCA_013214445.1. GTDB lineage: Bacteria > Bacteroidota > Bacteroidia > Cytophagales > Cyclobacteriaceae > Ekhidna. The sequence continues at coordinate 1,684 of JABSPG010000047.1, forward strand.
CTATGATCTTCGTTTGTGTCTTTGTAGTATCACTTAGATAAGTAGCTACAATGTTATTTGATGCGTCTGTTATTTCCATTTTCAATGCGCCTACATCTTCACTTAGGAAATAGTCTATTGCTACTTTTTGCGATGGATAGTTTGGTCTCGAGTCGCCTCTATTTGCACTAGGGTACCGATATCTAATCGTATTTGCTGGCTTAAAAAGTGTGTTTTTGCTGATTGATTGAAAGCCTTCGCTGCGTAATGCTTCAATATTGTCGAGTATCCAAAAGCCGCGACCCATGGTAGACATCACCAAATCGTTTCGGTGAATCTTAAGATCTGTGATGGGAGTCACCGGGAGGTTTTGCTGAAAGGTTGACCAAGTTTCTCCATCATCAAAAGAGATAAAGATGCCATATTCTGTTCCTGCAAAGAGTAATCCTTCTTTCTCAGGGTCTTCTCTAATCACTCTAGTTGGGCAGCTATTGGGAATGCCGTTTTCACCTTCGGTGAGGAGGTCCCAAGTCTTACCATAATCCTCTGTTTTATAAATGTAGGGTTTTGTATCTCCCAGTTGATATCTCAATACGCTGACGTATGCTTTTGCCGGATCGTGAGGTGAGGGTGCTACTGCGTCCACTCGTCCGCCCTTAGGCATTTTGGGTGTTACATTATTCCAGGTTTTACCACCATCTTTGGTGACATGCACTGGACCATCATTGGCTCCAACCCAGATTAACCCCTCTTGAATTGGAGACTCTTGTATGGCGTAAATAGTACTGTAGAATTCTTCACCTGTAATATCCCTTGTTATTGGGGATCCCGAAATGACTTGCTTGTCAGCCTCAAATGCAGTCAAGTCTGGAGATATTCTCTCCCAAGTTTCTCCTTCATCTGTAGTTTTATGGACATACTGCGAGCAGTGGTAGATCGTATTTGGATCGTGGGGGGAGACATGAATAGGAGAAACTCTTTGGAATCGATAGGTAAGTTCATTTGGGTTGTGTCCATACATGTTGGAGGCACCAACATAGAACTGCATTTCAGTTCCGGTTTCTTTATTAAAAACACCAAATCTTCCTTTGCAATTGGAGTAAACAATGTCAGGGTTGCCTGGCTTTGGAACTGCTGGACCTGTTTCACATCCTCCAGTATTTATAATGTATCCAATTCCACCAGCTTGTATGCCGTAGGGTGTTAAGCTGGGAACAGCGATTGTGCTGTAATTGTCTTGTTGGCCACCATAAACCCAAAAGGGATACTGGTCATCTACTTCTATTTGGTAGATTTCTGCTGTAGGTTGGTTGAACTGAGTAGACCAGCTTTTACCGCCATTGTGGGTGACATTGGCTCCACCATCATTTGCTTGGATAAATAGGTCAGGATTGTTGGGATTGATCCACATATCGTGGTTGTCGCCATGAGGGACACCCATTCTTTTCCAATTTATTCCTCCATCCATGGATTTGTAATATCCAGTAGCTAGTGAGTAAACAATGTCTGGATTTTGTGGGTCCACTCTAATGTTGTTGTAGTAAAATGGTCTTGTTCGTATATAGCTTTTGTTGGATACTAAGGAGAATGATTCACCTTGGTCAGTAGATTTAAACAGCCCGCCTTCCTTTCCTGGTGCCTCAACTAACGCATAAATGATCTTACTATCAGCAGGAGTGACCGCTACATCTATTTTACCAATTAAGTTTTTAGGAAGTCCTTCAGTGATTTTAGTCCAACTATTGCCCCCGTCTACTGACTTGAACATGCCGCCTTCATCGATCGTCCCTCCGCTGATGATTGTCCATGGTTTTCTTTCAGCTTTCCATGCAGAGGCAAATAGAACTTCTGGATTGGACGGTAGAAATTCAATATCTGAGAACCCAGTTTCTTCTGAGATATACAGGATCTTTTTCCAGCTCTTTCCGCCATCGATGGTCTTATATATTCCTCTCTCTGGATTAGATCGAAACGCTTTTCCAATCGCGGCTACATAGACGATATTGTGATTGTTTGGGTGTATTCTCACCGCTCCAATCTGACCAACATTGTCCAATCCGATGTGCATCCAGGTTTCTCCACCATCAATAGATTTATACATTCCCAGTCCTTCTATAACATTACTTCGCAATCCATCCGAGCCTGTTCCAACATAGATAATGTTCGGGTCGTTTTGAGCTACCTCAAGCGCACCTATTGAAGGTGTTTTGAAGTATCCATCAGAGATGTTTTTCCATGTGGTACCGTAATCGGTGGTTTTCCATACACCTGCACCAGTAGCTCCTAGATAGAATGTAGATGGCAAAGATGCTATACCTGCCACAGCGGTTACCCTTCCCCCTCGGTAAGGCCCAAGTTCACGATACTGATAGATAGAAAAGTCTTGTGCCTCAGACAATAGAACGCTGAGGAGGATAAATGCAGAAAAGATAGCTTTCATGGTTTTTTTACTTGTTAGGTAGAGATTGCTAAACAATTATGGAAACAATCCATTTGTAAATTGGAAGTTACAATACTTTTCTTGCTGAACATTCATGTGTTCCGATAGATAGATATTTTATTCATTTTTGTATCCTACTTTTACTAAGTGACCTCAGCTCAAACCATATCCTTTTACCAGCCTACACTGCAAGCAATCGCTTACAGGATGCTTGGATGCATGGCTGATGCTGAAGATGCTGTGCAGGAAGTTTTTGAGAAGTGGCTAACCATTGACACTTCAAAGGTCGAAAACACGAAGGCTTACTTGATCCGCATGATTACCAACTCTTGTTTGAATGTATTGCAGTCAAAAAAGCTTAAAGAAGATACGTCTATAGAGTTGTCTGAGGAGCTTGTGGATAATGAAAATGAGCGTTTTATCGACAAGTTTGATTTTGAAAACCAATTGCAAGATGCATGGAATTTTCTCCATAGAAAGTTAGAGCCAATGGAGAGGGCTGTCTTTGTTTTGAGAGAGGTCTTTGATGTGGATTATCAAGACTTACAAATCATTGTCGATAAGAAGGCCGATAATTGTCGAAAGATTCTTTCTAGGGCAAAAGAAAAACTTCAGCAAAAGGAACTGCCTAAGATAAATATTAGTGTTCCAGACATTCGGCCTTTAGAGAGCTTTAAGGCCGCTTGTGAGCGGGGAAATATCTCTCAATTAGTACAGGATTTTACAGCTGATTTTTTTCTGAAAAAAAAATAGTCTTTTTTGTCACAATTACGCTTTGATCTTGTCTTGGAAATATAAGACAAATCAAAGCTATGGAAGTAATTATCCCTTTTTTTCTTTTACACTGGTATTCATCTCTATTTTTCCAGACCTTTTTTCTACATCGATATGCTTCGCATCAGATGTTTACAATGTCCCCGTTTTGGGAAAAAGTATTTTTTGTACTCACTTGGGTATTCCAAGGCTCTAATTACTTGAGCGCCTATGGGTATGGTATCATGCATCGAATGCACCATGCATTTGCGGATACCGAGAATGACCCACATTCGCCAAAATACGATGAGACCATTTTTAAAATGATGTGGAAGACCAAGACCATTTATTCAGATATCAATAATGGGGTCATGAAAGTAGATAAGCGGTTTACAGATGGGGCACCTCAATGGAAGAAATTTGACCTCTTTGCCCGTTCTTGGGTTTCTCGGATCGCATGGGGTGCAGCTTATTTTTCTGCGTATTTGATATATGCGGACGCTTGGTGGCTTTGGTTGTTATTGCCTGCCCAGTTTTTGCTATCTCCGATACATGGTGCAATAATTAATTGGTTTGCTCACAAGTATGGATACCGAAATTTTGAAGTGAAAGATACTTCTAAGAACTTCCTTCCATTTGATTTCTTGATGATGGGAGAGAGTTACCACAATAACCACCACAATCATGGGAGTAGGGCAAATTTTGGTGGATTCAGGTGGCATGAGATAGATCCTACTTACTTGATTATAAAGGTACTTGCTGCGCTAAAGATTATTCGGTTGAAGCAAAAGGATGTGCAATTGGAACCCTTACAGGGAAAAACGGTAAAGCGAGCAGCATAGAGTTAGTCGGTGATCTTTAACTGATTGAAAGAAGAAGTCTGACTCAATCCTTCTTGTATTATATTGGAGGGATTGACAATATCCTATAAATGTTTAAGAAAGATGCCTTCTTACCTTTGAGGGATGGGTATTCTTAAATCTTTTCTGTCTTCTTTTTTCCTTGTCTCGTCATTTCTTGGGTTTAGCCAAATTCTTAAAATTGATAAGCGTTTCTTGGATAGTGACAGTTCCAACTATTGGACAGGGGTAGTGGATGCGACCTTTGCTGTCAACAATAGAAGTTCGACAGCTGAAGATCAGAACTTATATGTTGGGGTAAATAATAATTTCGATCTGATGTATGTTTCAGATCAAGCAGCCACCTTCTTGATTAGCAATTTGAATTACTTCAAAATTGGAGACGGCCCCTTAATCTATAATGGGACTGCACATGTCAGACATATATTCCGACGTTTGTCAAAAGCCACTCCCGAAATTTATGGGTAAGTACAGTTTGACGAGTCCAGAAATATGGAGCTGCGTTGGTTACTAGGTGGAGGGTATAGATGGAATATTCTGCAGAAGAAGAATTCTCTATATGCCGGATTGGGCGTTTTTAGGGAGCACGAAACTTGGAATGGTCCTGACCAACAGATTGATAAAGAGCTTTGGAAACTCAATTCATACCTAAGTGCAGATGTCAGTATCAGCAAGGCTACAAACGTAAATGCGATTGTCTATTTTCAGACGGGGAGAGATGGTGAAATTGATGTTTTGAGAAACCGTCTAAGCGGTCATCTGGAAATTAAGAATGCAGTGAGCGACCATTTCAAAGTGAAACTGGTTTCCAACTTTTTGGTAGATGACCGACCTATTATACCTCTGAATGAAGTGATATATGAAGCTTTTTTTGGGATAGAGTACAACTTTAACTAGTAGTAAGATCGACTATTTCACTACTCGATAGATGAATTCATTTTCTGGTAGTGCATACCGTCTTATCTCTTCCTCACTAAGCTCATTGATCAGCTTGTCTTCATCTACTGTGAACCCAACACTTGCTAGTCTTTCCGCGTAATCTTCACCATACATACGCACATGATCGTCTTGTCCGAAGGCCTTCTCCCTTTCAGTAGGAGAGGTGATGGATTTGTCTTCATACGTCGTTTTTGGTAACGGGTGGAAAAATGGAACCTGCAGGATTGCCCAACCTCCAGGTTTAAGTACTCTCTTAATCTCATTTAGTGCTCTGATGTCATCCGCGACGTGCTCTAAGACATGATTGCAAAAAATAATATCTATCGAATTTTCTTCGAATGGGATATCGTGGATGTCCATCTTTACTTTAGCGAGAGGAGACTCAATGTCAGCAGTGATGTAATCTAGGTTATCGAGACTTTCAAATCGATCCATGAAACATAGCTCAGGTGCCACATGCAACATCTTGGCTTTGCGCGTGAAAAAATCGGTTTTCTTCTTGAGATATAGCCAAATAAGTCTGTGTCTTTCCAGTGCTAAACAATGAGGACATAGGGCGTTGCTTCTGGATTTGAGTCGGCCATATGGTAGAAATTTTCTGAACTGAGATCCACAAACGGTACATTCTACCTTATTTCCTTTGTAGAAAACACCTACTATTCTTAGTGCAATGTGACTAAACAATTGAAGATACTTTCTTGGGATTTTTCTGAGGAAAAAAGAAATCAAAAACTTCACTGGGTGCTCATTTTGGCACGCAAGTTATTTATTCAGCTTGCTACCAGCAATCATTGCTAAAAATTTATCTATTTTGTTCTCCAATGAGGTTTCTGCTAGCTTTTGTTTTTGTGTTATTTATGGGATTTCAATCCTTTGGTCAAAAAGAATCCACTGCGAAAGATGTGTTTCCTACTGAAAATCTCTCATTTAATAAAGATGCCAATAGGAAGTCCAACGAACCGAAGCGAAAGAGGATTTCTTTGATCTACGTCCCAAACGCCGATAAGATTTTGTATGGGAACCCTTGTGCTACGCAAGAGACACATAAGATGGGTTTTGAGTATATCGTAGAGCCTCACAGCAATGGTGGAAGTCGTTCCAGAGCTGGCAAGTTTTTAAATAATCTTTGGGTGAAAACTAAGCTGGTTTTTACCAGATCTCCCTTTTGGAAGCAAATTCTAAAAAGTAAGATTAATAGGTGTCGAACGATGAGTGGTGATTTGGTAGGATAGCCTTCATAAAGTCGGGATAAGTGAATGGTTGTCTTTGTTTTTCAAGAGATATCAACATCTGAGCATTTCCAAAGCGGAATTTTAGAATAACCGGTCGTTACCTACAGAAACTTGGAGTTTCACCGATCCATCCTCGATCTCTTGCTCCACCGTATTCAACACAGGCTAGGTACTGTTCTCCTTGTTTTTCGTAAGCATGTGCAGTAGTTATGTATGATATGGCACTATCAGGCCAGACATACTTGTTCCAGTCTGCTGCTTTGATGGCCATTTCTGAGTCTTCCAACTGCAAGTAGACATCTGCCAAACTTGTATATAGGTAAAAATGAGATTTTGGCAGGTATTTTTCGTTGATTACCAGTGCATAGCCATCGCCGTAGTAGGTCTTGTATCTTTTGATAGCAAGTTTGTGAGCAATTAGGAGATGATCCAATGCCTCATCCAGATCATTCAACTCATATCTGTGAATCTCGGCAATTTTCACAAGCGAGGATATAATCTCGTACTCCCCCACTAGAAAGTCTTTGAGTATAGCAATTGCTTTATCAGGTTGATTTGTGCGCTTGTAAGCCTCTGCCAATTTTTGTTTTACTTCATAATGTGGTAATGTAGGAGCTAGTTCTTGAACCATTTCGTATAGTCCGATGGCCTTTTCGTAATTACTATTTTGGAATGCATTGTCTCCTTTAACGACCATCGCGTCAAGCATGGAGCTTTTGAATGCTTTAATGTCCGATTCCTCTGATCTGAAAAAGCTTAGACCCGTCATTATTTCAAATGCTCTTTTGTATTCCCCTTGTTCAAAGAAGTCCTTTGCTTCCAAATAGCTACTCCGCCTTTCGGCTAGTAGGGTTTCTTTTCGATGATCGTCATATTCCTGTTTCATCCACACCCCCGACATTACCAATAAAGCCACCAGAAAGGTAAAGCCAAATGCATAGGCTGTAGCTTTCGCATTTTGTTTATAATCTACTTTTTGGTGTGCATACCTTGCTCGAGCATGATTCTTCCATGAAGTTGAATTTGGAGGTCGATAACTATAAGGCCTTGGCTCATTGGCGAATTGCTGGTATTTGAGTTTGAGATCAAAACGTGCTTTTTCGTATTCATCTGATAGTACCTGATGCGCTACATTGATTTCTTTAAATTTTTCCTCCATCTCTGGTTTCCCAGGATGTTTATCTGGGTGGTATTTGACCGCAAGTCTTTTGAATGCAGACTTGATCTGTGCAGGAGTTGCATCTTCAGAGAGGCCTAATACATGGTAGTAGTTGGTGATCATACAGGATTGTGAATACACATAACGAAAAAGAGCGATTAAAGATTATGCTTTTGAAGCTATATATAAACCAGTTAGACAGACCAGCAGGCCTCCGATGAGACTCAAAGAAGAATAAAGAATGAATTGTGCGATCAATCCCGCTTTGAGTAGGCGTATTCCATCTAAAGCAAAAGTAGAGTACGTAGTAAATCCTCCACAGAGCCCTGTAATCAAAAATAGACTGGACTGTTGATTGATTTTGACCAATCCTCCACTAAGCAATCCAATGACTAGGCACCCAATTAAGTTTACTGCTAGTGTACTTAGGTAAGTCTTTTCGGCAAAGGTTTTCGCAGTAAGCAAATACAAGGAGTATCTACCAGAACTGCCTAAAAATCCTCCTAAGCCAACGATAAGAATTTCTTTCATACTATAAAAATGCTATTTGAAGTTCGCTACATGTACTTGTAGATCTGGGAAAAAACGACGAAACTCATTTTCAAAAGCCTCATAGTTTTCTTCCAAGGCTTTTGAAGCATGCTCCATTTTGCTTTCGAATTTGGTACGTCTACTCATTCCGGATAAAGCCCTGTCAATACCTTCAATGTACTGGTAATTGTAAAGCCAGTTGTCTTTCGACATGTAACCAAGCATGTGTTTTACTCCTTTAGGTAGGATCTCAGAATATTTTTCGATGTTATGATAGAATCCTCTTGTGAAATCAAGGAGGGGTATTTGCGAAAATTCTCCCCAGAATTTAGCGAGGAAGTGATCGTAAAAAATGTCTACGATCACTGGAGCATAATGCCTGAATTGATCTCTTAGTCGAACTTTGCTTTCAAGAACGACTGGGTGAGTATCAGTATAATGATCTATGCTTCTGTGTAGTCGGATTCCATTTTGAACCTCTTCTCCATATTCTTTCATTTGTGATCCTTTCACGAAATCTCCAATAAAATTCCCAACTAAGACCTGCTCATTGGAGCCACTGAGAAATATGTGAGCTAGAAAATTCATTTTATCCTACACAAGATAATTCAAAATTGGACAGTTTGAGATTTACCAACGGTCATCTTACTTTTGTATTCTAGTCTTACTTTAAGAAAATAGGGAGAAGTCATCGAAAGTAATTTTCTAAATATCGCCAGATCACATTTAAACATGCTCGTGCAACTCGCTCGTGTTGATGGAGTAGTGGTTCAGGAGGAGATTGATTTGATCAAGCAAATCGGGAAAGCTAATGGCATGTCTGCTGAAGAGATCAGCGAGAGCTTCGAAGATCCTTCCATCATTGAAGGTTTGGATACACTCACCGACGATCAACGGTATGACTACCTATACAATGTCGTTCAGCTGATGAAGATAGATGGACGTATATACAAGGAGGAGATCAAATTTTGCGCTAAGATTGCTAGTAAATTGGGATATGATGAAGACGTCCTTCGTGAGATGATGTTAAAGATCTACAGTGATCCGCATATTACTACAGATAAACAGACCCTAAAGGCAAAAATCCAAACCTATCTCCGGAAGTGAAACAACTGTTTTTCTTCTTAATTTCTATTTCTTCAATCATTTGCTGTGCTCAGAGTTCTGATGAACTAAACATTCGTAAAGTTTTGGCAGATCAGCAAGCGTGTTGGAATGAAGGGGACCTGGAATGTTTTATGGAGGGTTACTGGAAATCAGATAGACTCATATTCATTGGTAGTAAAGGTGTTACTTATGGCTGGCAAAAGACATTAGATAATTACAAGAGCAGCTACCCAAACAGAACTGCTATGGGCCAGCTCACCTTTGATTTGATTTCGTTGGAGCCTCTGAGCGAAGACTTTTGGTCTGTTATCGGAAAGTGGACATTGAATCGTGAAAATGACAGGCTCAGCGGACATTTCTCATTAATCTTTCGTCGTTTAGGTCAGGAGTGGGTTATTATATCGGATCATTCCAGTTAGTCATTTCTATATTTTGTATTTAGTGAATATTTAAGTAGATTATATTCTATTTTAAATTTTAATATGATCTAAATATGGTAATGAGCTATAGAGGAGCAGAAGCTCCAAAACCCCAGGAAGTACAAGCAATAACAGTAGAAGATTACATGGCTCGGAAGCTCATTACGTTTAGTCCTGATCAGCCAATGTATGAAGTGATTGATTCACTAATGAGCCATAGGATATCTGGAGGTCCGGTCGTGAGCAAGGAAGGAGAGCTGGTCGGAGTGATTTCGGAAGGGGATTGTCTAAAGGAAGTAGCAAAGGGAAAATACCATAATATGCCTATCCTGACTGGAGTGGTTGAAGAGTATATGGCAAAAAATGTGATTACTGTAAGCCCCGATCTCAATATTTTTGAGGCTGCCAAGATGTTCTTGGAAAAACGCTTAAGAAGGTTCCCTGTCGTACGCAATGGGAAGATTGTAGGTCAGATTAGTCAGAAAGACGTGATGAAAGCAGTGATGAATGCCAAGAGCTCTACTTGGTAAAAGCTTCTCAACTTTTTCCAACCAAGTTGCATCAGAATTCATATTAAGCTTCTTCTAGCTTAGAACAAGTTCGTTTAGATAGTTCAAGTCCATTTAATTGAACTGATCTTAAATTTCAGGCAATTCAAATAGATTTGATTTCAAAATCATAGTTTGATATGAAAAGGATATTTATTGCACTTCTTTTTTCTTTTTCAGCGCTGGCGTCACACAGTCAGATCAATGTTGATGAGATTGACCAATACATTGAAGAAGCTAGGAAAGACTGGAATGTGCCAGGGATGGCAGTAGGGATTGTAAAAGACGGGGAAGTTGTACTTAGTAAAGGGTATGGGTTTAAAGAAATCGGGGGAGAGGACAAAGTAGATGATAACACCGTTTTCGCAATAGCGTCTAATTCCAAAGCCTTTGTAGCTTCCTGCATAGCAGGGTTGGTGTCGGAGGGTAGAATTTCCTGGAAAGACAAAGTTCGAGATTACCTCCCATACTTTTCTCTTTATGATAATGATGCTGTGTCTGCAATGGTGACGATAGAAGATTTGTTGTGTCATCGGGTGGGGCTTGGTACTTTCAGCGGAGATGTTATTTGGTATAAGTCTGAAAAGACCCCCGAGCAAATTATTAGGCGAGCTGGCAAGGTCCCAGAAGCATTTGAGTTTAGAGATGGCTATGGATATACGAATCTCATGTTTATTGCGGCTGGCGAGGTGATATGAAAAGTGACAGGAGAACCATGGGAACAATATGTACAAGACAAATTCATGAATCCACTTGGTATGTCTAGCACAGTGATCAGTATTTCTGATTTAGGGAATAATGTAGCTACTCCACATAAACCAACTTTAGATAATGGGACCATTCCAATCAAATGGGCAAGTTGGGATGCACCAAGTGCTGCAGGGGGTATTATTTCCTCATCTACGGATATGACAAAGTGGATGATGATGAATCTAAATGGTGGAAAATGGAATGATAAACAACTACTAGACAAGGAGCAGCAGAATTTATTGTGGACACCACATAACAACTATACATTGAGTGAACGGTCAAAGGCCTCAATTCCTGGAAGACATTTTTCCGGTTATGGTCTAGGCTGGGGTGTCATGGACTATTATGGAAATCTGGTAGTTAGTCATGGTGGAGGGTATGATGGCATGTACTCTAGAGTGATGATGATCCCTGATTTGAAATTAGGAATTGTTGTTTTGACTAACTCAATGGAAGGAATTGCCACACCTCTGGCTTACTACATCGCAAATCAATATTTAGAGAAAGATAAGAGAGACTGGTCCAGAGAGTACCTAGAAAGGTCAAGATCTAGGAATGTTCATAGAGAAGAGGTGGAGGAAAGAAAGGCCATGAGAAAGAGTGGTACTGAGCCATCAATTGGCCCATTACTTTGCTGATCATGATGCGCCAGAAAAATGTGGTCACTGCTCGGTGTGCCGTGGGCAAGTTGCCTCTTTTCCCCAACCACAACAAGCGCAGCCTGAATTGGCACACTTATCCACTTGGAATTTGAAGCAGAAGATGGTGGAAGCACCATCTCACTAAGTGATATTCAGCTGAGTGATGGAGCAGGTAATGAGATGACAGTAAGCTCTGAAGACGGTGACATTGCAGTCTGTTGGAAC
>JABSPG010000470.1 GCA_013214445.1 Ekhidna sp.
CAGAATTGACGGTAGAGTTATGGGCCAATCCTGCCTCAGTTACAGGCTCTCAATACCTCATATCAAAATGGGAGGGAAAACCTGGCTCGGGTACAGCAGGTGGTTTTGTCTTTTGGCTTGAGGGTGATCAGATAGCTGCGTCTAGTATTTCTGGCAATAGTTGGGTTTCGACAGATGCCTCCATATCATCGGGTACATGGTCTCATTTTGCTATGGTATATGATGGTTCAGGTGCAAATAATGAAGAAAGATTAAAGATCTATCAGAATGGACAGCCACTGACGATTAATTACTCCACTACTGTACCAGTTCAATTAGCAGATGAAGGCAATGCTAGCGTTATGTTAGGAACCTTTGTCGCGAACGGAACATCAAATACTCCGGGAGGAAACTATTTTGACGGAGAGTTAGATGCGGTTAGAATCTGGGGAGATGTAAGAACACAATCGGAAATTGTAGACAATGCGTTTTCTGATTTATCAACTGGTGATCAACTCGTTGCGTCTTACAGCTTCAATCAGAGCTCTGGAAGTCTTTTAGATCTTACCAGTAATGATTACGATGGAAACCTTTTTGGAGCAACTTACACGCTATCAAATGCTTTTGTTGCAGACGTCTTTGGACCTTTAGTAGTCATCACCAGTTCGCAATCAGGATCTACTAGTAATGCGCCATTCGATGTAACCATCACATTTAATGAGCCTCTTGATCCAGGAACATTTATCGCCACTGATTTGACGGTGACCAATGGGGTGGTAGCAAATTTCACAGAGACGGTAGCTAATCAAACCTTCACCGCAGATATTTACCCTACATCGGAGACGACTGTAAGTGTGGATGTGCTAGCCGGGGTAGCAGCGGACCCTTCGGGAAATCCAAATACTGCTTCAAATACATTCAGTATCAACACCACTTTCCCGGAGAATGCCTTGAGCTTTTCCGGTGGTTCGGACGTAGTAGCATTTGGAGATGTATTTGATGATGTAATCGCAGGAGCAGACCAGCAATTCACCATTGAGGCATGGATTAATCCAGTAAACGTAGGAGTTGCTTTCCAACCATTAGTCTACAAGTATGCTGATGGAAGCTGTGGGGCTAGTGCACGTCAGCTTAGAATCGAGCTTCAAAATGACAGGCCTACATTCATTTATTATGGAGCACTAGGTTCGGGAAATTTTGCCATCATTCAATCAGACATTGGAATTAGTGCAAGTATCTGGACTCATTTGGCTTTCGTATATGATGGGACGGTGGATACCAACGATCTCGATCGAGTAACCATCTATATTAATGGAGCAGAAGCTCCAACTACACTACAGAGTTCTTCGGGTACTTTCCCTAGAACCATTCAGGATGGTCCCGCGCAATTCGCCCTTGGTAAAGCATATAATGCTACCACTGTTTGTACCAGTAGTACTTCTTTCCAGGGGCAGATTGACGAGCTGAGGGTATGGGATGGTTTAAGAACGCAAGAGCAAATTCTTGGAAATGCTTACAATTCACTTCTAGCAGGTCCGGTAGCATCTTACACTTTCAATAACTCTTCTGGAGCAGCTATTGATGCCATTGGGACTAATGACGGTGTGTTGGAAGGAATCGTTTCTTACGTCCCTTCGAATGCCTGGGCGACAGACATTTTCCCACCAGCTTTTGAAGCCACCTATCCGCAGGCGCAAAATGTAGATTTTGACAATCTTGATTTAGTCGTCCAGCTCAATGAGGCAGGAACGGCATACTACGTAGTGATACCTGATGGAGCAGCGGCTCCTTCAGCAGCGGAAGTTCTTGCAGGAACAGGTAATGGCGGAACGGGTGAGATCAGATCCGGAAATTTTGCTGTGCCTAGTATTGCTACAGATGCTTCAGAAAACATAGCTGGCCTCTCCGCAGAAACAGACTATGACATCTATGTAGTAGCAGCCGATGATGAGGGAACACCAAACACGCAGAATGCACCGAGTCTAGTGGACGTGACCACAGGACTTTGTCCTATCCTGGATGAAACGGTGGCTGCTACCGTCACCAATGTCCCAGTGGGTACTGGCACCACGGTCACTACTGGTTCGTCTGTCATAGGCGTTACCTATTTCTTAAGAGATGATAGCGATAACAGCATCGTTGATACACAAGTTGGTACGGGAAGTGGTTTGGTATTTAACACCGGAAACCTTTCATCAAACACCACATTCAATGTATATGCTATCCAGGGAAATTCTGCAGCTTCTTACGCTGCGGCGGTACAAAACCCATTTAGGCTAGACACTGACGGCAATGGATATAACGGAATTACATTCGTTGACTTTGACCAGGATGGTGACAAGGACATCTTCTCAGGTAGAAATAACAATGCATTCACTTATTATGAGAATACGGGCACTGCTTCAAGTCCGGACTATGATCCTGCAGCTGTTCAGAACAATCCGTTCAACCTGGTTGGTCCTGCGAGCATCACATATCTATACAATGATTTTGTAGATCTGGATAACGATGGAGACCTAGACATGATGGTCACTGGGAACGGTGGAAATTTTTATTACTACCAAAATATTGGTTCAGCAAGTGCTCCGGATTTTAACAATGCTCAGCCAGTTGCCAATCCTTTTGGTTTGGCGAACAATGGGACGAGCTATACTTGGGGCATCACCTTTGCGGACATTGACGATGACGGAGATTTCGACATGATGGCAGGTGCTAACGCTATTGGAAGGGTCGATTATTATGAGAATACCGGTACTGCTTCAAGTCCGAGTTTCGCTGCACGTGCTAGTAATCCTTTCAACATTGATGGATCTAGTAATAGCTACCAGACCCCAACCCTTGTTGATTTTGATTTTGATGGGGATTTTGATTTGTTCTACGGTGATGCGGGTAGTAGCTGGTACTATGAGCAGAACATAGGCACTCCGTCCTCACCGAATTTTGGCGTAAGAGAAGTCAATCCTTTTGGCTTAACAAATATCCCTTCTAGTTATATTCAGGCAGACTTTGTGGATCTGGATAGTGACGGAGACTTAGATGTGATGTCTGGGAATAGTGGTGGAACATTCGAGTACTATGAAAATGTCGGTAGGGTTGCTTGTTTGCTCGAAATGACGCAGACCGTGACCGTGACCGTTACATCTCCACCTCCTGCTGCACCTACCAATCTTATCGCGTATGAGGCTGCAGGAAACATCACGTTTGAGTGGACTGACAATGCCAATAATGAAACAGGCTTCTTAATAGAGCGAGCTGATGACTATGCATTTACAACTAATGTCACAGATATCACCGTAGCTTCAGGTAGCCCGGGAGTAGATGCAACGACTGCTACCTATGATCCTGCTGGCAATGATTATTATTACCGAGTGACAGCTGTGAATGGGTTTGAAGATGTTACAAGTATTTCTGCTGTAGAGTTTGCTTCACCAAATCCATTCTCCGGGCAGGCGTTACGATTTGATGGTTCAAGTCATGTGAATCTAGGTACCGGATTAAATCCAATTTTTGATCCAATCAGTACCTTGACGCTTGAGGCATGGATATACCCCACTACTTCAAATCCCAATCAGACCATCATCGGTAATTACAACAATGCGACCTCCATGCAGTATCTGTTGAGGTACTATGGGAACGGCACGCTATCCTTCTTTATAGGAACAACGGAAACCACCCTTTTGGGTGCTA
>JABSPG010000471.1 GCA_013214445.1 Ekhidna sp.
CCATTTTTAAGAAGTCTTTGCAGCGTCGGTTTGGAAACGACACCTATGCTTGTTTGGTTAATGATGGATCTAGCTTTTCCTTTAAGTATACTTTTTCGACCGCTGCCTCTTTTGATGTTTTTGTCAACCAGGTGGTCGATGGTATGATGACCACGTTCTTGCTCTTGGAGATGTTTTCTCAGACTTCTTATGACATCAGATCTTCCTAGCTTCAGTCCCCCTATTACTGTTCCCCTACCTGCTAGTCTGTCGGCTCGCTCGTTGCCTTTGACACCTGCATGACCAGGGCAGTACATCCATGTCAGTTTTTTCAGCTGAAGGCTGCGCATTGCCTCATGCCAATCCGGACTTCCCATTCCACATTCTACTTTCTGTAGAAGGTTCATTGAGTCAGTCAGGATTACGGCGTTCTGATTCTGGGACACGTCTATGGATGAAAGCCACTGGAGAGCATGCGTCACCGCTTCAACTTCCATTGTCAGGCTGGAAGTTGTAAATTCATATGCAGCATTCTCTTCATGAATCGTTTTCCCCTTTTTCTTGGCAGTGAATCCCCATCCTGACTGCGTGTTGGTGACCGAGCCATCGGTATAGATGATGATGTCATCTTCTTTGGAGTTGGCTTCAAGGATCAAATGAATTTCAGCGTTGGTTCTGCCATCAGGCCATTCTCTACAATGCCTACCAAGGTCAGGAGATACCAGCGTTTGGTAGAGGTGTCGAAAGTTCTCGTTCCATCTTTCCCATTCTTTGGTCTGCCTAAGTTCTGTTAATGGACAAACCAACCGTATGGTGTCTTCTGCTTGTCCCATCCATGATTTGCCACGTGCCAGCCGATTGCCCTTTGTGTCCTTGACAGCCTCATGCAGCGGATTTTTTGGATTTTCTAGCGCTCTGAAATACGCCTTCACTTGCTCTATTTTGTGTCTTGCCTGCATTGAAGGAAGGTCAAGCAGGTATCGCATTGTCTCAATAGGGGTATCTTTTGTGGTTCCAAGGATCAGCCTCATCGCTTCGTTTTGTATCCTCTCTAACTTCAAGATCGTGGTCTGGGACAGAGTGGTGAGTCCTAATCCATATTCTATGACACTGACTACAACTGCTTGGTACAGCCGAAAGATGAGACGTTGTTCAATGCCTTTAGCAGCCATAGCTTTCATGGCCGATAGACTTTTTTTGCATTTAAGGACAATGTTTTCAACATGTTTCCTGAACGTGAGCATTCTGTCAAAACCTATGCCTAGGTACCGTAGGTTGTCAGTTTGGTCAATTTGTGTTCCATTGAAGAACACTGGCGAAGCTGCCTGGTTGGCGTGTTTGTTGTTCAGAGTGCACAGCAACGTTTGGGCTTTTGTAGGGTTGATGGAAGAGTCTGTCTCTCGACACCACTCAGCAATATTGTCCAACTGTTTCTGAATGGCTGTTGCTCTGTCTTGTGCATCCTTTGCAGTTTTGTAGATGAGTCCATCATCTGCTAGAGTCAGCACACGAGCAATGCCATTCTTGTTGATATCTGCAAGACCCTTGGTGTAAACATTGTAGAGAACGGGGGACAGTGGTGATCCTTGAGGCAGTCCCATAGACACTGTGTGGGGTTCAGATGTCCAGTCTCCAAGACGTAAAACGACGGTTCTTTCCTGAAGAGCTGCTGCAATCCACCTAGTCATGGTATTACTTACTCCATAGGTCAAAAGTAGTTCCATAAGTAATGTAAACTGAACCTTGTTGTAAGCATCCTCTAAGTCAATTGCTACTGCTAATGTCTCTTCTTTTCTTTGGAACCCTTCATAGACATCATATGCAAAAGCAGCAGCATTTTCCCATGTACATTTACCAGACCTATACCCACCTTGATTTGAAGGGAGAATTTGCCTAAACTCAAGATCCCTAGCAAGTTTTTTTGCAACAACCCGTTCCATGAGCTTACCTATTATGTTTTGCATCGTCAAGATGCGGTATCCATTTAGCTGACGATTGTCCTTTCCCTGTTTTGGTAGTGGCTTGAGGTAGCTATGTGTCCAATCCTCCGGGACATGGCCCCTGTCGAAACTCTTTTTATAGTGGTGGAATAACTTGGTTTTGCATTCTTCAGAGAGCAGTCCAATGTCTGAGTAACGAACTTTGTCTGGGCCTGGAGCAGAGCCACTTGGGCAGTTTGCTAGTGCTTCATTGAATTCATGTAGAGTAATCTCATCATCAAGACCAGTCTTAACTATGATTTGTTCTAGTTTGGTTATATATTTTTTCTTTTCTTCTAAGTTTTTTTGATCACTCTGTTGTATAAAACGTTTAAGAAGAGCAGATCCTTTTTCCTCATTAGTTTTAAGTCTGATTCCATTTGTGTCTATCATATCTGGAGTGAAGCTTGTATTGTTTTTCCCTTCCATGCGCTGGTAAAATTGCCAAAATTGTCTTAATGTTGTGTCAAAGCTAAGTGTTTCACAGAATTGCTCCCATTTTTTATCTTTTGATTCCTGAGCTACAATTTTGAATGTTTCTGTTTTTTCCTGCATTTGCGTTTTAAGTTGAACGTCCGGAGAAGGTTTATCTTTTTCTCTCTGCCAGAGTTTCACAGATTCACGTTTCTCATTCCAAGCTGTTTCAGTATCTTTATTCCACCAAGGGGGCTGGGTGACAGGCACAGCACTGGCTCCATTTGTCTTTTGCCTTTGACTTCTAAGTTTACCAATTATGTCTGTCTCATCATTCTTATACAGAAATGAATCTTTCAGTTTTGGTTCTATAGTTTTGTTTGGTTTTTGTAAGCTGAAGACAACGGGATTATGATCACTGCCATGAGGCAGAAGAGCCTCTGCAGTCATTGTAGCGACAAATTTTTGAGATATAAGTGAGATATCTATGACAGTATCAGAGTCTCCTTGACGTGTTCCCATATGTGTTGGAGATTGGGGTGCCAGTGGACTGAGAAGGATGTCCCCAATCATCTCTTCTAGAGCAAGCCCTTGAGAGTTTGTTCCTTGCTGATCCCATATTTTTGATCTGGCATTGAGGTCTCCACAGAGTATGGTTGAATCTCCAAGTTCATTTTCTATTTCCTCTAAAAAGGACCAGTCAGCTTTAGAGGTGTGGGCTCCTGGATGCACATATGCATTTATAAGTAGAAGACTTTTTTGATTACCATCAGGTCTTTCTAGACGAACACCCATTAGCTCACATGTGCTACTGCACCATTTTTCCAGATCTATCATGGACACTTTGTTTTTCAAGTTGCCTTTTAATATCATAGCTAATCCTCTTCCTTCATGCTTCTGAAAAACTAAAAAATTGTCAAGGTTTATTGGCTTATCTTTAGAAGATCTGGTCTCCTGAAGGCACAAAACATCAAAGTCAAAAGCTAATTTTTCTATAGTTGAGATTCTCTTTCTAGAGCTGCTGCAATTCCAGGAGCATATTCTGAAGAACTTTTTAGACAGACGTTCAGCCTTAGTCCTATTTCTTCTAGCCCGTCTATTGTTACTGACCTTTTTGTAGTCTTTTGATGGTTTTGTGGTCACAGAAGCATACTTACCACTTCCACCCTGTGACCCTGCAGTGGAGAGCGCGGCCGTTGGTTTGCCGGGCCACGACCGATCCGGCATCTTATTACATTTCATTTTGTTTGTCATGGGGACCACGTAGTGCATCATTTTAACACTTTGAATTC
>JABSPG010000472.1 GCA_013214445.1 Ekhidna sp.
TTCGTCCCTCACTTCTCCACCGAAAACCTTCAAAAACTGGCCGATACCAAATGGCCGCTGAAAACCCTAAGCCTATACATTGGAAGCTAAGATCATTCACTGCAACGTCCAGATATGGCACGTACCTCCAGACTTTCAAATATCGATAAACTATCGGTTTTCCACATCAATATCAAGTAATTCTGTTGAGGTATGTGCTATATCGTCTGTTAGACGCTTCTTTATTTGTATAAGTTCGTAAGTTAACATGGCTGGAAGCCAACTAATCCATGAAATTATCACGTAACCAGTTTCAAGTTCCCAGATCAAGAGCTCGTGGTTAATGTAAGAAAAGAGTCTAATTAGAACAGCCGAATTAGTCAAGATAAAACTTCGAATCATCATTGATCGATGCTTTTCAAAATCCTTCTGTTTAGCGTGGTAAAATGCTAGATAGGTACTTAACAGCCACAAAGACGAAAGCAATAGGAAATTGATGATGTTCACCGTACCTCCAAGAGCATAAAAAGACATTCCAAGTCCACCTGGACCAGCTAGAAACAAAATTGAGAAGATATAAATGAGTCCAATTCTTCGGTGCAGACTTGAATTTCTGTAAGCGAATTGAAAAAGTCCTGTTAACAGGGCAATTGGTGCTCCAATAATATGACCATATAGAAATAGCTTGTAAATGGGGAATATTCCTGACTTGCCAATAAGAAAGCCCTCTTCAAAATTCGGAGAATAATATTCGATGGACTTTAGGATGATTAAGAGACATACTAATAGCGCAAAGACAAAGTAGATTCTTTTAGCCAGCAGCAACATACTTCGTAGGTCGCTTATTTCTAAAACCTTCTTCGTCCTCCTTCATTTGTTCTTTTATCTCTAAAATGAGTTTGACGTTTGCTTTATCAATTTCCGTAAGCCTGTCATTGACATCATCATATTTTGGGTTATACCAAGATTGCTCAGAGAAGTGTTTTTGCCATTTTTCGGTTTTGAACTTATATCCGTATTCCGCAAAAATCTCATTTCTCATTATGTCTAAATCTTCTATTGACAAATGATCGGCAATCCACATATTGTGTTCGTCAGCATAGGATGCATCTTGAATACTCCAAGCAAAACATCCTCTGAAATTATTTTCATTGATGAAGATAAATTTTGTAAAGTCATAGTACCGATTAGAAGTTAATCTTTTGATTGTTCCATCCTCATCAATTTTGTGATAAGTGAAATTAGTTTCAAAATCATATCGTCCTCTTTTACTTCCTTTTACTTCAATTATCGAATCATTTACGAATCGATAATTGGCTTCACTACAGAAATAATCGTACATACTTGATGCACCAAGTTCAATTGAGTTTAATGAATTGGATTCCTTGTTGTGTACAATAAGTTGTTTTGATTCAGTTTGATATCCTCTTGCATCGATTCCTGATTCGTAGATTGAAACAAAAAATGCCATTAACTTACTTGATAGACTCCTTCTGTAACTAGTGTTTACTCGCGCATGTTCACTACCAAAATCTACTCGGCCTTTTTGATCTGGTAAAATGACATCTGTGTAATCATTATCTAATAGCCCCAGATAAGAAATGTACGAAGGAACCACAACAACACCTCTTCCTTCGTTTGCATCATCTTCATAAAACTCCCAATAACTATCAAACATCATATTCTCCCCAATATTTTTAATATCAAAAGACAGGGTTTTCAAGATTGGAATAGGGTCAAATTCTGTTTCTGTAGGAAGGGAGATTTTACCGCTTTTGATTTTGAACCATCTACCATTTTGCAAGCCAAAGGCAACCCCATTTGGTTTCGTTGAACTTGGTATTATACATTCAAATTGAGGTTGTAGTATTTCTCCAGTGAGATAGTTTATCAGTCCAATTTTTGAATTTCTTTCTATTTCAAAACAATTCTCAATAGTTAAATTAGGGTTGTATATTTTATCGTAATCTGTCTCTAAAAGAGTTTGAAGAGAATCGTTTGTCAGACCGTATTTAAGTGTTCCATCGAATCTCTCTATTCGATAGTCGTACTTGCCTGAACAAGTAATATAATAGTTCTTTCCTTGCAGTTTTACGCAAAAAGGAGTTGACTTGAATCGTCTATCAAGATTTTTAATGTCTTCTCTGATAGTGGAATCTAAGTGAGCGTAATCAGCTTCGTTTTGCTCAGGTTCAGGAAGTTCAATTACTTCTTCCTTAGGCTCTATCACCTTTACAGGTTCTAGTTTCTCCTCTTTTTTTTGAGTTAAAGTTTGTTCTTGCTGCGTGTTGGTTGAACAAGAGAGAACTAGAAGTACTATTATGGTAACTGGTATTATTCTCATGGAAGTGATTGCGTCTAACCTTTAGCTTCCAGCCTTATAAATATTCGAAGAAACTAAAATTAATAACTTAAAGATAGGAGCAGCAGGTGAGAACTAAATGCTAACCAGGTATTAAGACCTATTGGGCGATTTAGTATCTGCTGTTCCATCTTAAAGTTTCAGATAGATATTCGGGATCAGCCCAGAGGCTGAGGACCCACTATCAAGGTTTAGAAAGAATAAGTTATGAACAAAACAGAAGATGGACAAAATGTCTATCCATTTATAGTAGGGATAGATGTAAGTAAGGAGAGTATGGATGTATGTATGATTGAGCTGAGTACTCAGCATCAGTACACTAAATGTTTGTCTAATACATCAGAAGGTTATGCAAAGCTAAAGCGCTGGCTAAAGCAGCATGGGAATGATGATCATGAGCAAACCTTATTTTGTATGGAACATATGGGTATTTATACCCGGAATTTAGTCAAGTACTTGATGAGTAGAGGGGGTAAGGTTTGGTTAGAATCTTCACTTCATATTAAGAGAAGTATAGGGTTGGCCAGAGGTAAGAGTGACAAAATAGATGCTGAAAGGATTGCTCGATTTGCGATGGTACACCAACGGGAGGCAAAGCTGATAAAGCTCACTCATCCTACCTTAGAGCGCCTTCAGAACCTGAAAAGGCTGAGATCAAGGTTGCTGAAGAGTAAGATGAGTCAGGAGTTTGCGCTGAATGAGATGGATCATTTTGATAAGAAGGGGACTTCAGAATTAAGACGATTAAGTAAGTCTGCCTTGGAGGGAATACGTAAGTCATTAAAGGCAGTAGAAGAGAAGATGCTGGAGGTAATTCAGATCGATAAAGAAGTGCGCGCTTTATATGAATTGATCACATCTGTGAAGTGTGTAGGTAAAGTATTGGCTACAGACCTGATTGTGTATACACATGGCTTTACGCGGATGGTAGATGGGAAGAAGCTGGCGTGTTACTGCGGTGTAGCACCCTTTGAATACAGTAGTGGGACCAGTATCAAGGGTACACCTGGAACTTCGAGCTTTGCGAACAAAGTGTTGAAATATGATTTACATATGGCTGCTATGAGTGCCATTCGACACTGTCCAGAATTAAAGGAATATTACCAAAGGAAGAGAGAAGAAGGGAAAGACAAAATGAAGATATTGAATGCCATTAGAAATAAGCTATTACATCGGATCGTGGCAGTAGTGAAGAGGGGAACACCCTATGAAGATAGAATTGGACAAAATAAAGTTCAAATGACTTGATTTTACCATAGATATCGCCCAGATATGGCGCTGTGGCCTCCGAGCTTTATTAATTGCGATAAAAGTAGCTTA
>JABSPG010000473.1 GCA_013214445.1 Ekhidna sp.
TGTTGTCAAAATCAAATTAATTCGATTTTTAGACCAAGTTCATTTGCTCGTTTTATGAAACGAGTAATGTTTTTGGTATTCCATTGGGTGCACGTTGAAATATCCTCATCTGATATTTTAATAATTTCATCAGACTTGATGTAGTGTCTTTTGTGCCCCCAATCATTGAATATTTCTTTAGCTCGTTTGGTAGTATCGAAAACACCAAAATTGGAGCCTTGGATTTTGTCTGGGAATTTTTCTTTTAGTTCAGAAAACGTAACCTCTGGATGATCTTCCACAAAATATTTTAGAACTGCATTAACTAATCTACCCTTGTTGTATTCAGCACCATTGAATGCAAACTTGGAATAGTCCTTTTGAGAATATTTATAGCCAAAATAGGTGTCTGTAATTACATATATCTCTCCAGAATCTGAACGAAACCTTTTTATTGTCATAGCGGCTATAGGAATACCATCATGAGTAATTCCTGTCGTTGTTAGTTCTTTTTGAAGATCAGCGCTAATCGAAGATCCAGCTACTACCCCAACCCATTTCGGTTCCACGTCTTCTTCCCAATACTGATCCATGTCCAGTATCTTTTGGCGTGCATCTAGATAGCCTTTCAATTGCTCTACCGTTTCATGATTTACCTCATCAACTTTGAGTTCTACTATTGACAAATATTCCGCACCGTATTTAGCTAGTATGTCTATTCTCCCATCTCCTTTTTTTGTTCCTTTCTTAAGGGCTATTTCAGCATCTAAAACAGTTACCTCCTGGAAGTTTTGATTATCCAATTTAAGAATCTCTTCATTCTCAAGAAGGTATGCTTCCATTGCCAATTCTTTGAGAAATGGATATGCATTGATCACTACATTGTTGGCTGTTATTTGTCTGTAAATTTCCATATTACTGTGTCCCTTTCTTCAGTTCTGCTGATTTAGGATCATAGTAATAATCACCCAACTTACCGTCCTTTATCAACTCTACGATTTGATCAATAATGAAGATCGGAACTAAGAACCATTCTCTTGCTTTTACCGGTTTACCAAATCGATCCAGAATCTCAATATCAAGTCTTGCAGGACTCAGGAATTTGTGAATGACGTTTTCAAGCTTAACACGATTGATGTTTGCTAGTTTATAAGTTGCGACTATTTCTACGTCTGCCAAAAGGAATGTCGGATCGTTCTTTGCATTAACGATACGCTTTTCAACCTCTCCGCCAGTTACACCAATCTTGTGAACCACATCTCTTCTGTCTTTGATAGTATCAATATCAGATTTGCTTCGAAGCACATAAATGGTTCCGCTTTCCAGGTCATCCTCACTCATCTCATCTGAGAATAATGGTCCATCATCAGCATCAGTAATGAATCGACTTGTCTCATCTTTATACATAGCGCGGATAAGTGATCGCAACAGAATATTGCTTTCTGTACCATTCGCGTAGATAAGTCTTAGGCGTCTATCTTCTTCCCCATTTGGAGCTTTAAAGGTCTCACCCATTTCCGCTATATAACCCATCTGTCCACCAATGATGATGAACTTATTTACTCTGTAATTGGTCTTCGTAAATCCAGCATCTTTTCTAAATCGAATTGTTGATCTTAGACCATTATCAATATCCTTTTTAGCAGCCTCAAAAATTGGCTTGAACTTGTCAAAGTCCTCACAGGGTTGACGATTGGCAATTTCTTCAGCAGCTCGCTTTTCAGCTCGTGTTTTGACATGTTTTAAGTTGGTGATGGAATTGGTTTCTTCTTCACCAACACCAAGTTGTGCCAACAACTCATCATCATCTATATCCTCTTGTATTTCTGAATCTTCAGTCGCTGCTCCATCCAATAGGTTTTGATGATCTAGTTCTTTGAGGAGAATTATACATTCTTCCTGTTTTCGAATCTGCTCTAATCTAACGGCATATAGCCTTTCAAAAATATCTTTATCCTCACCGTGTGAGGGTAGATTTCCATGCTCTTCTATAAACTGTTGAATTTCTTCAAAGCCAGCAATAATCCGCTCTTCACGAGGTGTATGCTTTACTACTTTTTTCGCTTCAACCTCAATACCGAGTTCGGCCAATAAAGCATCATCTTCTTCCGTTAATTTCTTGTCTTTAGCCATTTGCCTGCTCTGATTTTAGTCTTGCTAGATATGCAATTCCCTCTGCCATTCTTTGTTCCCATGGGTCAGCTGATTTAATATCTGGTAGCCTGCCCCTCTCCTTCTTGAATTTTAAAGCTCTTTTGGCTAATTCTCGTGCTTCATCTAAAGAAAGGTTTGGTTTTCGGCCTGCAATCACTTGAGCCATTGCTTTCAGACTTTGCTCAGTCATGGCTTTGGATAAGATTGAGTATGCTTCACTAAATGGATTGATACTGTCAATCCAATCAACATCCAAATCCCTAACATCCATCGTGAACTTTCGGACACCCTCGATGAGTGCAGTATTACCTTTCAATTCAGGATCATTATTAAGAACTTCTTTTGCTTTCTGAGTTAAGTTCAATGCGGCAATAGCATGTTGCCGTACCGATTCTTGATCTGCTTCATCAAGATCAGGGTATTTGTCTTTGATTATTTTACCCATCCTGACCTGAGTCAACTCTTCAGGTACAGTTTCTTCATCAAATAATCCTCTCTCAATCGTTTGTTTATCTTGAGCGAAAGCGGCAATAACTTCGTTCAAATCCTCTTTGCAAATTCGCTGTGCATCTTCACTTTTTGGTTCGGTCAATCCCTTAATTTCAATCTGATATTGTCCCGTCTCTTCATTCACTCCAACGTTGCACTTGTCAGGATCGTAACCATCTTCACCGTAGTAAAATTTTGGATCAGCCTCATTTTGAGGTTTTTTCGGCACAAAGTTGAATCTTGGAGCAAGTACTTGTTCCATCAACAAACTTGCAGATAGGGCCTTCAATGTATCATTTACCGCATCTGTAACTGCATCTTCTGATGCATCTGGTTCAGCAATGAGATTGGTAAATCGTGAATGTGTTTTATGTGGTGCGTCTCTCGTGGCACGACCTATGATTTGGACGATCTCAGTCAAACTGGAACGATAACCAACGGTCAGCGCATGCTCACACCAAATCCAATCAAACCCTTCCTTAGCCATCCCGAGTGCAATTATGATATCCACATGTTCAGGATTACTCTTGGCTTCTGGCATCTTTAATGCTGAAGAAACCTTATTACGTTTGGTAGGGTCGTCATCTACCAGATCTGCAATTTTTAGCACTTTCCCCCCTGAGGTTTTTATCAAATGGAAACCAGTGTTAGGATCGATTCCCTGCCACTCGCCCAATTCATCCATGATATGGTTAACCTCTTTAATCTTGTCACCCATGCTTTCACGAGAGTTAACATTGGGTATATGAATGATCGTTTTTTCATCTGGATTTAAGACTTCTAGTATGTCCTCTGCATAGGCTCCACTGTAGAAATAGTAGCCAAGGTTAAGTGTCTTTAGATATTCGTACCCATTTAGCTGTTCGTAATAGGTATATGTAACAGTATCAAACTCGGCTTCATCTTCTGGCATTAAAACAGGGTTTGCATCGCCTCGGAAATAAGAACCAGTCATTGCTACAATGTGTACTTTGTCTCTGGCTACCAATTGTTTCAGCTGTGAACCCAATACATTATCCTCATCTGC
>JABSPG010000474.1 GCA_013214445.1 Ekhidna sp.
GGTCCGAAAGACGGCCCCGTGATGTTGTTGTTGCACGGCATGCCCACCTGGAGTTACTTGTACCGGGATATTATTCCGCCCCTGGTTGCAGCAGGATTTAGATGTATTAAGGTGAAAACAGGACTTAGTCCAGAAGAAGATGCTGAGCGGGTATGCAAAATCAATGAAAAGTATCCTGCTAGTTTACTTCGTGTAGATGCAAATCAAGGATATAATCCTGTGGACCTTAGGGAGTTTGTACGCCTTTCAAGTAAGGTGCAGTTGGAGTTAATTGAACAGCCCTTTTCTGTGGATGATTTTAAGGTTCATTGTGCCGATTTGGATCCTGAAGTTTCTAGATTTTTGGTGGCCGATGAGTCATTGAAAAATCCCAAAGATGCGGTTGACTTGGTGAAGCATTGTCCAAAGTGTGGAATATTCAATATTAAGTTGATGAAGTCTGGTGGTTTATCTAATGCAATGGACATTGCGACCATTGCAAGAAGCGCTGGCGTAAGATTAATGTGGGGTTGTAACGATGAATCAGCTGTAAGTATAACAGCAGCTATGCATGCCGCTTTTAGCCATGCACATACTTCCTACATAGACCTAGATGGAAGTCTTGATCTTATTCAAGATATAGTCAAGCCAGGATTTCAAATTAAAGATGGAATAATGAGTCCAACGGGTGGAGCAGGATTAGGAGTGGAGATGCTTTCGCAGTAGTGATCAATCGATCCATTCGATCTCTAAATTGCCTCCTTCCCAGATAATAGTAGAGCTTTCTGCTTTTTCAAATCGCTTGATTTTTACTTTTGACTTTTTGAATCGTAGGATTTCCTTTTCTATCACATTCCATCCAACCTTATGGTAAACTGCGACATAAATCGATGGATCAGGCAGGTTGAAAACATAATTATTCTTCTTTACCTTAATTTTTTCAACGTCTTTATAATCCTTCCCTTCGATCATTTCAAGAGCTACTTGTGCATTTGGCACACCATATCCTATGTAATTATTAGGGTATTTTAGGTTGCTTGATTTTATCAAAAGATCCTTTAACTCCGCGCCTGAAAGACTTGGTTTTTGTTCCAAGAGACAAGCAGCAAGACCCGTGATTATCGGGGTTGAAAATGAAGTTCCTGAGGTAGCAAAACAAGAAATCTCAGGCTTTACATAAGGGAGCCATTTAGGTCCTGTAGAACTATAATTCATGTTGTCCCAAATCTTGAGTTTCGTAGCTCCGACGGTCAAAGCAGTCTGGGCATCACCAGGAGATCCCAGTATTTCCCATTTATTGCCTCCATCGTTTCCAGCCGCCACAATAAAAAGTATTCCATGAGATTTTGATAATCGATCCACAGCTTGGGTAACAATGGTACTTTTTCCATCTATCTGCGACGGTTTATAGTTCTCTTGTTTGTTTGTGTATCCAAAGTTGTATCCAAGGGATAGATTAATGATCTTGACCCCTTGCCCTGCCATCCATTCCATAGCTTCGATAGCAAACTGTTCCTCTTCTCTACGTTCATATCCGCCATGATCTGTTCTTGCTAAATAGTAAGCGGCACCTGTTGCCAATCCGTATTGTACTTGCTTTCTTTTGCTCAACCCACCAATGAGTTGCCAAACCTCTGTACCATGCATGTCATCTAGTGCTTTAGATCCGTCATAGTTTTCAGCTTCAGGATCTAGGTAGTCTTTGTAATCTTCAATAAGTCCCTCTTGGAAAAAATGAGCTAAGCTCTCTTCTTTGTCAGCATTGAGAAAGCCACCATCAATGATTCCTACTTTCACTCCTTTTCCAGTAAGACCAGCGTTAATAATTGCGTGCCCGTTAATTTGCTCCAGAGCAAAACCTAGTTGCTGTCCAAAGACAGGCATATAGAGAAAAAGAAATGCTAATTTTAGCCACCTCATTTCAAAATAGATTTGCTAACCCACAACTAATTTAAGTCATGCGATACGATCCAATCAATAATGAACTATTTATTCAAAATAGAAAAAAGTTGGCAGAACGAATGAAGCCTAGATCTGTCGCTATTGTTCATTCAAATGACGTCATGCCCACCAATGCTGACGGCACCATGCGGTTTGTACAAAATGCTAATCTATTCTGGCTTACAGGTGTAGACCAAGAAGAATCGATAGTCTTAATTGCTCCTGATTTTCCTGATGAAAAAATGAGGGAAATTCTGTTCGTCAGGGAAACAAATGAAGAGATAGCAGTTTGGGAAGGGCATAAGTTGACAAAAGCTGAGGGAACAGAAACTTCTGGAATAAAGCATGTAAAATGGACCTCTGATTTTGAAAAAACGCTGTACACCGTCCTTGCTGAATGTGACCACATTTATTTAGATAGTAATGAGCATATTAGAAATGCTAGTGAGGTGGAAACACGAAATGCACGCTTTGTAAAAGAGTGTAAAGACCGATACCCATTGTACGAGTATGAGCGCCTGTTTCCTATCATGCAAGATCTAAGATGTATAAAATCATCTTTTGAAATAGAGGTACTTCAACACGCATGCAATATCACAGAGCAGGGTTTTAGAAGGGTGCTGAATTTTGTAAAACCTGGAGTTATGGAATACGAAGTGGAGGCGGAATATTTGCATGAATTCGTAAAGAATTGCTCAAAAGGGTTTGCGTACACGCCTATCATTGGTGGAGGTGGAAATTCTTGTGTGCTTCACTACATAGAGAACAGGATGGAGCTTAAGGACGGAGATGTTCTACTAATGGATGTTGGTGCAGAATACGGGAACTACAATGCGGATATGACTCGTACAATCCCAGTAAACGGCAGATTTACAGATCGGCAAAGGAAGGTTTATGATGCTGTGTTGCGAGTAAAGAATGGTGCCACAGAACTACTAAAACCGGGAAATAGAATACCGGAGTATCACGCAGAAGTAGGCAAGCTTATGGAGAAGGAATTGCTTGACCTTGGTCTCATTGATCAGAACGACATCAAAAACGAAAATCCTGATTGGCCAGCTTATAAGAAATACTTTATGCATGGAACTTCGCACCATATTGGCTTGGATGTACACGATATAGCTTCTATTTACAAAGTTTTTGAACCAGGTATGGTTTTTACAGTGGAGCCGGGAATCTATGTTCCTGAAGAAAACCTAGGTGTGCGAATAGAAGACGATATTGTGATTACTTCAGATGGACATACCAATCTAATGTCAAATATTCCTATCGAAGCAGAGGAGATTGAAGAGATCATGAATAGCTAATTTTTTTAACAGTCATTCGAAAGACAGAATGAGCATCAAATACGATTAATGTCATCACAAAAATTTGATTCAGAGAAGGCTCCAGAGCCAGTTGGACTTTATCCGCATGCACGGCAAGTGGGGGACCTACTTTTCTTATCGGGAGTGGGACCTAGAGAACGTGGAACAAAGAAAATCCCAGGTGTAGAACTTAGCGAGAGTGGAGAGATATTGAGTTATGACATTGAAGAACAATGTCATTCAGTATTTAAGAATGTAAGACTAATACTGGAAGCGTCAGGGGCTTCTTGGAATGATTTGGTAGATGTTACAGTCTTTCTCACCAATATGAAAGATGACTTTAAAACGTATAATCGGATCTACGCGGAATACTTTAAGGATAATCAGCCATGCAGAACTACTGTGGAGATTAGCTCTTTA
>JABSPG010000475.1 GCA_013214445.1 Ekhidna sp.
AAATCTGGAGCAAAAGACAATTAAGGAATATTTTACAACCTACTGACCCCGTGGAGATCGCCTGCTCATGCAAATTGTAGGATCTCCCTTTCTGATCTCCAGCTTCTTTTGTGTAATTCTAATAAACGATCGATTTCCATCTCACAAGTATTCCCGTCGAGATCGTGCAGAACAAGGTCTGATTACATCAATAGAATTTGTAAAGGAACTCTGTAAGATTGCCAA
This sequence comes from Ekhidna sp., assembly GCA_013214445.1. Classification (GTDB taxonomy): domain Bacteria; phylum Bacteroidota; class Bacteroidia; order Cytophagales; family Cyclobacteriaceae; genus Ekhidna. Next base: position 226 of record JABSPG010000475.1, read on the forward strand.
AGAAACAGTGCAAGCTGAGAAGGAGCTTGAAGAGCTGGTTCAAGAGAAGTCTCCTAAAGCAGCTTTGACAGAATTATTCTTGGAGCTAAAAACGGATCAGACTCCAGCGGTGGTAGAACGTATTGTAGAAGACATAGATTCTATAGTAAGAGTTGTACGCTTTCCAGGATGGCAGCAGTCTACGCAAGGAGAGCGAGAGGTCCAGAAGGAATTGAGGAAGATTCTCTGGGCCAAGTACAAGCTCAAGGAGCAGGTGCTCTTTGATCGGGCATATGCGTATATCAAGGAGTATTATTGAATAGATCTAAAACAGCGTAGAATATTACACCCTTTTAAAGAAATGTGATAGATGAAGAAGGTCGGTAATACGTATTGCTTTGGCTAAAACTACAATCATCTTTAGATCACTAGTGCTAGTTCATCGAAGAACATATACGCACAATTAGAATTAGTCCATCTCTTAATTTTGGTGATGAAATTCCATTCATTAAAGATGTCTGATTCATACCACAATGAAAAAGTGAACATTTTCTGAAAGGAAAGTGAACAAAATCATTTGTGCAGGACACATTATCTAATTTCAATTTAATCCATTTATTAGAAAATGTCAGATTAAGTACTAACTAATACACTTTATGCACCAACAACAAACTATTAAAATCAAAACCTATAAAACGAAAAATAGCACCGAAGTAATCCTCGATGCTATCTAATTTTTTATCCTTGTAAAACTGTAACGCTTATTTAGGACTAGACACTTTTAGCTTTCAGATTTAGCGATGGCCTTAAGGATAAGACTAATTAGTAGAGCAATCAGGTAAATTACAATTCCGTACATGGTCGTGATCATTGAAACCTGAATACCACCGGCAAGCATACCAGGAGCAATTGTTCCTACTTGCTGGATATATTCAAACGCTGAAAACAAACCAATTAATTGTCCGAGAATGCCGGTAACTGCTGCTAATAGTCCAGCAGATTTAACATTACTTACATCTTTAGATTTACTTAAAAAGCTCTTTACTGCGAATAAGATTACTGCTCCAAGTTCGATTGTTAGGATACTCATAAATAGTATTCCACCCATTTGAAATAATTCAATCATAGTTTTTCTGTTTTTGATTTTAACATGAAGCAAAGCAAGAATCAGGAGCGCTTTTCGTCAAGGTTATAAACAGTTGTAAACCTGTCGTTTGTCTACTTTTCCGTTCTAGTTGATCATTTTGAAGCAAATTCGAGGAATGAATTTAAGAAAACCTATCTATTTCTGGTCGATCGTCTGGGTGTGCATGACACTCTTTTTTAGCTCTACGCTTTCCAGTCTTTTGATCTCTTTTTTCTTTGTAACATTTCTAATGCCGGTAGCGGTGGCTACCTCTTTCTTTTTTAATCGGTTTCTTGTTCCTCGTTACTTGCTGACAGGTCTGAAATGGAAATTCTCCCTTTACTTATGCTACCTCATCATCGTATCTATTTATCTAGAATTACTGGTAATGATACTGGCATTTGTGATTCTCGCTGACTATCAAGTAGCTAATCTTGGAAAGATTGCTGGTGATATATACTTGTTGACTATCATTCTTTATTTCATCGTTTTCATAGACGGACTTATTCTCTCATTACAGAATCTAAAGGAGAAAGAGAGGCAGCTTGCCGATACAACAAATACATTACGAAAAGAAAGGGAAGTGGAAGTCTCCATCCGAGTGGATAGGAAAAGTGTGAATTTGATTCTCAGTGAGATACTATTTATTGAAAGTATGAGTGATTATGTACAAGTCTATACCAAGGATAAAAAGTTTACTACCAAGGAAAAGATTAGCTCGTTTCATGATCGATTGCCTTCAGCTTTTATTCGTATTCATCGTTCCTATCTGGTAAACAAAGTCAATGTCGATTCCTTTAACAAAGAATTTGTCTTCCTTGCGGAACATAAGTTGCCTATTGGACGGAAGTATCGCCCCGATGCAGAAAGGGAATTGAATAGTGAAGTTATTGTCTAAAAAAGACCTTGCCCTGATATTTGAAGGAGTTTATCGTGTTTAGATCTAGAAAAACTTCTTCATCCTTTAGTAGGCTTAATGTAGAGTCTGAACGCTTCGTTAGATCATATCGGATCATGCCATCTGTACCAATTTCAAGGAAATAACATTCATTCTGTATGGTATCGTATCCGAGGTATTTGATGTTATCATTGACATGCTCAATCTTCAAGACCTTAGACATTTGAAGATTTGATTTCCAAGTTGTGCCATCGTCACTCTGAAAAGTGCCTTGTAGAACCGAGAATATCGTTTCAAAATCTTTCGAGTTGTCAAAACTGTGAATTCTAGTCTTGGCATTTATTGCTTGAGTCAGCTTTTCTTTAACAGTTTCGGCTCTATTCGATATTGAATCATTACTGGTTTTTGGAAAGGATAAATTTAGAAATGAGGTGCTGCTTCCTTTCTTATTATTGATTGTTTTCTGAATTGATTTTTTATTAGCAAAGGTTCGGAGTTCAAGCATTTGCCCTTTTGCAATTCTCCCTTGCGATTTTTCCACCGAGGAGATTTTGATACTTCCAGGATTAATGTCTTCCAATCTAAATGTTCTAATGATGCAGGTTTTTTCCTTCATCTTGGCAGTGTTTCTTTTGTCGGAAGAAATGTGCTTTATCGTGACTAATCCATCTTCATTTATATAAAAGGTGTTTTTCCACCATTTTTCTCCCTCGCCATCATAGTATTCGTAGTTCAATTTTGTATCAAGCCATTCGAGAGAAGACTGATATAAAACAGAATCCTGTCCAGTACTTTGACCACTCAATAAGCAGGTGTAAAAGATCGTGATTATGGATAGTAATAATCTCAATTTAGGATACTCTGCCTTTCTCTGTTAAGATTTAAGCTTAGAACGTCAGGTCGAGAATAGTGGCCAGATGGGTCAAAGTTTTGTCGTTCTTCTCTTACTTTTTTGTGATCGATTTCAGCAATTATCAATTCTTCTGTGTTTGTGATAGGTTCTACCACCCAAGAGCCATCTGGTGCAGCAATGCAAGAACCTCCATTTGCAATTACTTCAGTGGTTTCAGTTCGCATTTCATCTGCTAATGGGAAGTCGTCTGGAATATCAACAGGTCTAAAAAGCCCTGAAACACCAATAACATAGGAACGCGATTCTTGAGCAATTACCGGAAGAAGTTTTTCTGTATTTCGCTTGTTGCCGGGCCAAATGGAAACGTGGAGATCTTCTCCTTGTGCATACATTGCTGCTCTTGCCAAAGGCATCCAGTTTTCCCAGCAATTCAGTCCGCCAACTGTAAATGGAGGTAGTTTATGAGTTACCAAACCATTTCCATCTCCCGGACTCCAGGACAGTCTTTCCTCGTAGGTGGGCATCAGTTTTCTGTGCACAGATTGAATCGTTCCT
>JABSPG010000476.1 GCA_013214445.1 Ekhidna sp.
GTATGGGTTGGTGATCGACTTTACCCTAGATCTGAAGCCAAAGTCTCCGTATTTGACAGTACGGTACAAGGTGGAGATGCTGTCTGGGAAGGATCAAGGGTCTACAAGGAAGGCGTGTTACATTTAGACCGACACATCGATCGATTATTTGCCTCCGCAAAAGCACTTGCCTTTGATCATATCCCCACTCGCTCATTCGTAAAAAATGCCATAAAAGAAACACTTGAAGCAAATGGCATGGATAAAGACACTTTGATGCGAATTACGCTTAGTCGAGGAGAGAAAATAACCTCAGGTATGGACCCCCGGCTCAACCAAAAGGGAAGCTGTCTCATTGTACTCGCGGAATGGAAGCCTTTGGTATACGATAATGATTCTGGCATTCGCGTCATTACCTCAACCCAACGAAGGAACAGCCCACAGTTCCTTGATAGCAAGATTCATCACAACAATCTGCTAAACAACATCTTAGCAAAAATCCAAGCGAACTTCGCTGGAGTGGATGCGGCTATCATGCTGGACGAACGAGGCTTCATAGCGGAGCTTAACGACACCAACTTATTTATGGTAAAAAATGGCAAAGTCTACACACCATTTGCAAATGCATGTTTGCATGGAATTACTAGAGGATATGTGATTGAACTCGCTAGAAAAAACAACATTCCCATTGAAGAACGAAACCTAAGCTTGGTGGAGTTCTACGATGCAGATGAGGTTTTCGCTACTGGCACGATGGGAGAACTTACACCTATCTTAGAAATAGATGGAAGAACCATCGAAAATAAAGCTGAAACAACCCTAAGAGCTCAGCTATCCAATTTGATGCATCAATCCCTTCCAGAAATGTGCAAAAAACTATAATTACCGCTTAGGCATAAAAAAAGCGAATCAGCTGAGCCGATTCGCTTTAATCGCAAAAGCTTGCAAAGCTTAATAACTCAAATTATCATTTCGATTTAATAAATATCTAATTTCAAGAGTCTCTACAGCAGCTACTGTCAAAACAAGCTGCATTCTCTCGTATTCTAGAAAGACAATATCGAAATTAAATTCTGTACCATCCGTGGCTATCAAACTCAAATTATCCGCCGTTGCTGTCCAATCACCTACATAAGGTAGATCATTTGCATCCTCAAGTAAGAAAGTACCATCACTCTCGATATAAAACCTTGAGAATACAACACCAGACTGAGATTGTCCATTAACATAGTACTCCGCTACCGTCCAACGCCCGACCACCGTCTCCGAAGGAGTTAATTCTTCAGCCTTAGAGCATGAAAAAGCAATGAAAGCTATCATTACAATTCCTAGATTATAGATTATTCTTTTCATGATTCTATTTTTTTAAGATTTGGAGCAGGCTAAGCCTGCTCCATGAATGATTTATTGCTTAATTACTCTTACACTTTCCACATTATTTCCTCTGCGTACAGTCAGAGTATATACCCCATTCTCTAAACCACTTAAATCAACAACCTCCTCATGTTCATCCTCTACTTTATTTATGTTTTGGGATATAACAACTTTACCTGATAGAGAAATTACACTCAAACTGTAGCTTCCAAGAGGTCCGTCATTTAATGACACAGTTACTAAATCAGTAGACGGGTTAGGGAAAGATGTCACAACCAGATCATCAAAATTTGTTGACATACGTGCCCCGCTCTCTATTTGGATCGCATCTGTTGTAATGACACAGCCTCCTCCGAAATCCAACTGTGCAGTATATGTTGCTGCATCAGTAATTGTCAGTTCACTGTCACCTGTTTTATTTCTCAATCTTACGCCGTTTCGGAACCATTCAATATTTCTAACATCTCCATTCCCGTAGACATTTGCCACAATGGTGTTTCCAATTAGATCTAAGGTAAAATTATTGACCTGCACAGTAAACTGATTCGCTACCTCTTGTGCAGGACAGCCTTCTCCATCTGCATAGCTAACTTGAATATAGTATTCAGTGTCGATCGTTAAACTTTCAGTTGTAAACCTCAGTGGATCGCCACCACTAGCTCCTCTAATTGACTGGCCAACGGATAATCCTGTTTCATAGTTGATCAATTGATAATTGAAACGATCCTGTGTACCCGTAATTTCAACTAATGAAGTACCAGATTGACAAATTATTCCAATTTGATTTATCCCGACTGCATCGCTAGCCACTGCCCTTGAACTTACTTCTATACTATTAGATGGCAAACTAAAGCAAGCATCCTGATCAGCTATGTTTGAAACCTCTAGTGCGTAAATACCTCCATCAGTCACTGTGATGCTACTATTTGTACTAGATCCACCATCAGAATTACTACTGATCACGCTACCATTCTTAAACCACTTATACTGAGCGAAACCAGCTGGTCCCGAAATAGTTACCGAACCCTGTCCTTCACAGAAACTCAAAGCATCCGTTGTAGAAATACTAGGAGCTGCGGGAGTGGCAGCAAGATTTAGTGTAAATGTTCCAGATGAAACACTACAAGAACTTCTATTGGAGTTAGTCCAATTGAAGCTATAGTCACCGGATTGATCCAAAGTGACAAATCTGGAATTAGTTGTATTGATTACTGCACCATTTCTGACTATCTCAACAGTTCCATTGTTACTGTAGGCATCATCGTTAAAGAAATAGACAGTATATCCTGCATCACAACCTTCAATTGTCATACCGTCAGTGATTGCGGTCCCTGTAGTGAGACTAGCTGAACTTCTTATATTGAAATCATCAATAAACTCACGGGTAACTGTAATAAGGTCAGACTCTGGACTTAAACAGGCTACCTCATTATCTGTGCTATTGGAAACAACTACCGAGTAACTAGTTGTCTCATCAGGATCTACGGTAATAATTCTAGTATTTATACCATTGCTCCATTCATAATAAGCAAAACCTGCGGGTGCTCTTAATGTAACAGGGCCATCACCCACGCAACCTTCGAGTGTTCCAGTGGTTACAGCGACAGCTGGCCTATCGGGTTGTTCAAGTAAGTTGAGCGTGAATGTTCCTGTTGATATTGAACAACTATTTCTACCAATATTGAGCCAGTTAAAGCTATAGTCACCAGATTCATTCAGTGCGACAGACCTAGAAGTGGTCGTATTTACTACCTCACCATCCTTCACAATTTCGACTGTACCTCCATTTGTGTATGAATCGCCATCAAAGAAGAAAATCGTGAAGTCATCGTCACAGTCATCAAGAACTAAACCGTCAACTACTGAGGTACCCAAACTCAAACTACTTGAAGTCCGCGCACTAAATTCACTGATGGGTTGCCGAGTTACTGTAACTATTTGAGATAAATCACTTAGACAAGCTACTTCATTATCAGCGCTATTAGAAACCCGAACAGTATAGTCCGTTGAAGACACAGCTGGGTCTACTGTTATTGACTGTGCATTCACACCATTGCTCCACTCGTAATAAGCAAAACCTTCTGGCGCACTCAAGGTAACTGGTCCATCCCCTTCGCATCCAGTCAACGTACCTGCGTCAACAGTTATAATTGGACGTTCCGGTTTGGCGAGCAAATTCAAAGTAATTGTTGGGGATGAAACCCTACATACGTTTCGACTTCTATTCATCCAGTTAAAACTGTATTGCCCTGAATCTGCCAACGTTACTGATCT
>JABSPG010000477.1 GCA_013214445.1 Ekhidna sp.
AATAGCACCGAAGTAATCCTCGATGCTATCTAATTATTTATCCTTGTAAAACTGTAACGCTTATTTAGGACTAGTCAGCCGGTTGAGCTGACTATTCACCGCCAGATCATAAAGATCTTGAACTATCACTAAGCATAGCGTACCACCACTTTGCACTAACGATCAATTGCAAATCAACACAGAAAATAGTGGAGAAATAATACCACTTTGTGTACATCTAGTAGACATTTGTCTGATTTGAGTCCATCAGTATTACTAACTCTTCGCAATTGCTTAGCTAATCCACTTTGTAGACAAAAATTTCGTCTCCCTTGTCTACTTCATTGCTTAAGTCATTAACCTCCATAAGCAGCTCTTCCACTGTATCAAACTGCTCAGCAATGGAAGAAATAGAATCACCTTCTTTCACTTTGTATACAAAAAATGAATTTCTCAGATCTTTCTCTTCAAGGAAGTAGCGGATATTTGGCATCAATCCCAATTCGGCACCAACACGAATAATCGAGCCGGCCTCAATGGTGTCAGTTTTGAAATAATTCCATTCGGTCAGCTCATCAGATTTCAGATTTAGCAAGGTAGCTATTTGGGAAACTGTTTGCTCGTATCGCACTGCATAGGGTCTAGCTGTATTTAGCTGTATTGGATTTGGAGCATTTACAATGATTTCAGCTCGTCTACTAAACATCTTCGAATACCAACTTTGCCTCGAAGACAGTGGACCTTCTCCCCTGGCTCGAACCATAATACGGTCTGCTGAGAGTCCTTTGGAGATCAGATATGCTTTTACAGACTTTCCACGACTTTCACTTAAGCCCTGGTTGTAATCACTGGGACCATCGATATCTGTGTATGCTAGTACTTCAATAGATGAGATGTCCACTTCCTTTATCTGAAGAACTAATTGATCCAATGCTTTTCTGGAAGCAGCTTCAAGTGAACTTGATTCTATATCGAAATATAAATGCTCATAATCAATTGAATTTCTAGTGGAACCAATCAAAGAGGGTGCATAAAGACTTCTTTCTGGCCCTGCCGAATGGCCAGAAGTTAGAACAACCTCTGACTTACTCTCATCAGATACTTGTTTTGATAAAGCAGCTTCTTGTTCTTGCTTTAGGATGATTGAAGGCTTAGGCTTGGTCCTTTTCTCAGGCTCGAACAAGTCATAACCCTGGTAATCTTCCACCCTAAATGCAAACAAGTCGAGGGTCTGCACATCCTTAAATTTAGAAATCACCCGACTATCAATTCGTGATTCCCCAGAAATCAGCAGAGATAGGAATAACTGCTCATCGTTGACATCAAAGGAATACAGATCCACAATTTTAGAGTCTTCCCGGTTAGAAGCTAAGAAGCCCAATGTATCTGAAATATTTAAGTAAGTATCATCCAGCGAGGAATTGAACGGGTGTCCCAAATTGAATAGTTCAGGTTCATAAAAGGATTCTCCACTTGCAGCATACAAATCATAACCACCATATCCTATATGGCCATTACTTGCAAATATGAGGCTACCAAACGCCGAAGAGTAATATGGGGTGATGTCATTTTCAGTTGAATTAATTACGCTACCCATATTAATAGCAGGCCCCCAAGACTCCCCTTCTAAGCCTCTTAGGCTCATCCAGATATCACTTCCACCATAGCCACCGCTTCGATCTGAGCTAAAAAACAAGGTATCCCCAGTCGCCGAAATACTTGGCTGCTTATTTTCAGAGCCTGCTTCATTCACATAATCATTTAGAGGCTCGGGCTCGGTCCACCGATCATCTTCCAAGTAACTTACTAAGATGGTACAATCAGACCCGCCCTGTCCTTCGCAAGAAGAGAAATAAAAAGCCTTTCCGTCCATTGTAAATGAACCAGATCCTTCAAACCATTCCGTATTCAGTGTATTAAAACGCTGCGCACTATGCTGTCTCCATTTGCCTTTATTGTACTCATAAGTAGTTAGATCGGGCAATACACCCCCATATTGACTCCCTTGATACTGCACACCGCCAAGATTCCTAGTGGTGGCAAAAACCAACTGACCATTGCTTGGATTAATGGTCGCCCCAAAATCATGATACTTGGAGTTAACCTCATCCATCCTATCTATTTCAAATCCTCTGTCTTTCTGCTGACGCAATGCAAGCAAACATCCCTCCTTTAGCTTTCTGGCTAGCTCAATAAGGTTCTGATCTTCAGAAATAGAAATAATGAAAGCAAAAAGCGAGTCTGCCTCTTTGAACCTGCTATTGGTCATTAATACAGACCCGTAATTATAAAGCGCCTGTGCCCTGTAGTCATTGTCAGCATCCTCAATGCTTCCAAGGCTAGAAAAAGTAGCTTGAGCATCTTCATACTCCAATGCCTTTAAGTAGCAGTTTCCAAGTCGATAAATGGCTCGGTAGTCTTTCTTATCCAGCTTAGATATCTTTTGATAAAACTCAATAGCCTCTAAGTACCTGTGATTGTCATACAGATCATCCGCAATCCGAGTCAGTCGAGGAACAGACTGACCGAATAATCCCAAAACACATGTACAAATAATTAATATTGTCAGAATACTTCGCATGAGGCTAAAAGATTGGACTTGAAACGTTTTGGAAGCTCTGTGATGGACTAAAGTTGTAGGTCAACGAAAGCTCGTATGATGGCAATGTATTTCCAAGAGCCTCATTTATGTCAAAGGATGAAGCATTCAAGTCAACACTCATCCCAATCCTAATCTCATTGATTTTCATGCCGGCCAACAGAACAAATGCATCATTTACGCGGTACCAGCTTCCAACCTGTAGTACCACTGCATTAAAAGCTCTTGGAGCACTTACTAAAGTGGAGAGATATAGGCCCGTGTTGATTTGCTGATTTCCGTCTGAAAACAGAAAATAACCGGAAGGATAAATGGAAACTTTTGGGGCCAAGTCAAAACTAGCAGAACCAAATGCCCTTAAGATCATGTTTCGCTGTGCTATGCCAAGTTCCTCCTGCTCCAACCCTGGCTCATTTAAGTAATCTACACTAGCTCCAAGTTGCACGGATCTGTCACGAACATAGTAATTGGTATTATCGAAATTGGAATAAATAACCCCAAAATTGAATGCTGGATAAAAAAAAGCTTCGATGCTAACGGTCTCTCCATCACGTATATTATCAAAACCAATGTATCTACTGAACTGAGAGCCCCACTGCAGATTATTTCCATTGATTTGATTTTGTACAAACCCACCCTGCAGACCAAAAACCACCGTTTGATTGGAAAGCCTCGATAATTTGATTGCGTAAGCTCCTGTAAGCAGTACTTTCTGAGCGGAGTATATTCCCTCAAATCCCCTGCTCTCTTTCCAGAACGTAACACCAACAGCACCTGTCTGAAAATCCCTACTCGTACTTCTTTTAAATGGATAGCTTACGGTTGCCTGCATCAGTTTTAGGAAGGCTTCAGAAGACCTAGAACCTGATCGTTTGTAATTTGTATTAAATGACACGTTGGGATTAATTCCAATAAAAGCAGGATTTAATACTGCGCTACTGGCAAAGTACTGAGAAAACTGACCTTCCTGACCAAAGAGGTAAATGGTCGACCATAGCAATATGGTTGTTAGTAATGCTCTCATTTCGTTAGCAGCACTGCGCTCG
>JABSPG010000478.1 GCA_013214445.1 Ekhidna sp.
CCCACTTCATTTACTAGGTAGCCATCCACCACTTCACCAATGTATCTCCCTGCACCATTATATATCTTTTGCTGATCAACCGTAGCGATTGGCTTTCCGCGACTGTTGTAAAGCGTATTCTCTACATAGTAAGCTAGTGTATCTCCTCGCATGCTCAATATGAAGCCTTGAGACAGAAACAACACCTCTTGCCCGCGATTGTTGATCAATTTGGCTTCAAAGGATTCATTTGTGGTCTTTGAGGCACAAGAAAAAAATATGATACTCATAATTAAGAACTGTTTCATTTTGACTCTGAGTTTAGATTTTAGTATCTAAAACCTTCTAAATATTACACCTCGCTGAAGAAAAATCAATAAGGAACATTTAGGTGATGTCAAAACACTTCACTGCGAGAAAGAAATTAGAATGATGAATAGCTACCCCTGTCTGAATGCCAAGATCTATGTGATCCATCTAATTGCAAATAGCATACGTGCTTTCTAAAGCAAAATAAAATCATTAGGTCTTGCTAATAAGGAAATAATCTGAGTACACCGTAATAAAAAACAACATCAGGATACTAATGGGAAAAAGGACTTCATGAAGCAAACCATTCTTATTCTAGCTCTATTATTCGTTGAGATCGTCTCTGGGCAATCGACCACCATCAATGGTTCTGTAAAGGACGATTCTGGAGAACCAATCCCCTTTGCGCACATCAGAATAGCAGGGACTTATTCCGGAACTCTGACCAATCTGGAGGGAGAATTTAGATTACCGATATCCAATCCGGCAAACACACAGTTGCTTGTCTCATGTGTTGGATTCATTTCACAAACCACCGATATAACTCCAGATAAAAAGCTAGAAATAGTCCTAAAAGAGGATCTAATCACTTTGCAAGAGGTAATTATTGTACCGAAAGATTATGCTCGAGAACTTGTCTTGGCTGCTATCGAAAGCATCCCAAAGAACTACCCCACCAGCGAAGAAATGATTGAAGGATTTATTCGAGAAACCTTAAGTAGAGATTCGCTTGGTGACAGTCTACACTACATTTCCGAAGCACAGACAGAGTCTGCCAAAACCTCGTACACAAAGAGTAAAACTCAAGGGGATGTAAAACTTATCAAGGGTAGGAAGCTAGATATCGACACAGATGACCTAGGCATTCGTGTATACGCTGGCGCACACTTACCTCATAGATTTGACTTTGTTATGCGACGGGAAGGACCTCTTAATCCCAAAAGACTAGACAAATACATATACCAAATAGATGATACCCTAAGGTACAATGGGAAATCAATGTATCAGGTGGGTTATTTATCCCGAGACGGTCAGGAAACTGGAACCATCTCCATCATTGATAAGAGTTTTGCCATTGCAGGCATAGAACGACTGGAAAATAGTGATCGATTTAAAGGAGCAATCAAAGCAAACAGAAGGCACTACCTAAAGTCTGTTACTACCTACAATTCACATGAAGATTCACTCTGGCGTCTGAACTTTATCACCTACAGCACGATGTTTAGCAACGGCCCCAACAAAACCTACTTAAACAGCCAATTCACAGCGCACGGATTTGAATCAAAAAAAGAGTCCATTACCTATGCTGATCGTATTCAATTTGGCGATTTCCTGCTTGAAGAAGTTAATGATTTTGATCCTGAATTTTGGACAAACTACAACGTAACCCTACCTGATCAGAAATTTGAAGAGGCATACGAGCAAAAACCAGAGGAGCAAGCCAAAAAGGAAAAGAAAAATCTGCTCTACTTCATGCGTAGACTTGAATTTGGATATAGTCTCTCCACAATAAATACTAGAATGCATGATCACAACCTTAGCTACAACCAAACTGAAATCTTCATTGACGAAACACTCCAAGAACAGCAACTCTCGAAATTGGCAATAATGTCTATAATAAGTTACAGACTATCAGACAGATCTCTCATAAACTATCATAGTTCCAGAGTACTTGGCGGAAATCGGTCCAGAGAGTACTTTCTAGGTTATACCTACAGGGTACCGATAAAGAAAAGATCCAGAATATTTATTGCCGGAACAGCAGGTTACAACTTCAGCCAACTAAATCGACAAATTCCTTCCGTACTATTAGAAAACAATACCAGAATCGGGGGTAAAAAAATAGACGCAGATAAGGTAGATGTATATTCATCTTCTGCGGTTCATTCAATCATGACTTCCTTGTCTATCTACTATGAAAAAAGTAGTCGCCTCAAATTATATATTAGTGCCGATCACTTCAGCCATTTGAGCACTACAAATGGCCTCTTGTTTAGGGAAGATCAAGGAATATTCAAACGCAAAGAAGTATTTGTTAAGGATGGAAAAGAGGGACTGAAAGTATCTTCTGAACACTCTGCTGTGTTTGAAAGAAACCTAGGTGTCCGATTCGGTTTTATTTGGGGGATTTAGGAATACACAGTCACAACCAATTTCCTGCTGCCTCCACGATCTCGATGTTCTCCAAGATATATCCCTTGCCAAGTACCCAGATTAAGTCGGCCCGAAGTGATGGGAACAGTCACCGAGCTACCAAGTGTACTCGCTTTGAGATGGGCAGGCAGTACAACCATTAAAGTAACAAACAGTTTTATGAAAAAATTATATTGCCAATTAGAAGCATAGTTTCAAAACAATACTATCTTTAAAGAAACTGGATTTTATTTTTGTAGTTTTTGTAAGTGTTTTGCATAGAATTTATTGTCATAGACACTACAAAGAAGTTCTATCCCCACTTCTCTACTGTTAGATGTTATGAAGAAAAAAAATTGTAGTCTTCTAGTATTTCTATTGATAGCCATCAATCTTCATAGTCAGGACTTCAGATTGAGTGCTTATGCGACTTATTTTAATGCTGAATTTGCCTCTGAGGTAAATTTTTTTTGGTATTTATTCTTCTTTTGAACAATCGTCTATGCAGACTTGGGGCACGCAAATCGATCTAAGCTATGCAGTATCAAAAAATCTCCATACAGGATTTATATACAGCAGAATGAAAGGCAATGATGCATTTGATGCAGAAGTCACTGTCAATCATTATGCGTTTAGTTTATCCTATATTTTTTCAACCTTGAATAATAGACTTAAACTGATCCCACAGTTCTCAGTTGGCCCACAACGTTTTGAAAGTACTACTGCTGGTAATTCCGAGTTTTACCTGAATTTCTTGCAAGCCAGATACAAAATGGTATTAGAATTTGGGCTTGCTGAAAATTTTTTTCTCAGCTCCTTTTATTCGTACACGCATAATCTTGCAAGAGCCTTTCCAGGTCTTTCAATCGGAAAAAACTTGATCTCAAGAGACTTGGGGATAGGACTTTCGTATTACATTGACTGATAGCTTAGTATTCATTGCATGACAGGCCAAGTAGCATTGCTCTAGCTGCATCACAGATTCTTTCTGTTACCTTGAAAGACAATAACACTAGCGTAAACTCTATCAGAATCTGCCCCATTTAAAATTACAGCTTGAACCCATGATAATCGGGGATTATTCAAACGCAAAGAAGTTTTTGTAAAGGATGGAAACGAGGGATTGGAAGTGTCGTCTGAACACTCTGCTGTATTTGAAAGAAACCTCGGTGTGCGATTCGGTTTTATTTGGGGTA
>JABSPG010000479.1 GCA_013214445.1 Ekhidna sp.
CACATTTTGAATTTCGAATCTCCTCCTCGTTCAGAAGATATTACATTAAAATCAGAATCATAATTGTAAATGATTGAAGTCCCATTTTTCCACAAGTAATCAAATCCTCCAATAATATGAATTCTTTTTGATAGTGGGATTCCAATTTTTGCTCCAATTTCAGGAATAAGTGAATTACTATAAACCTGCTCAAAGTCATTAAGCTCAATGTTGTGGATTCCCATATTGATTGATAAAAACGGAAAAACTAATCTATTATCAGGGTCATTGCTTTCTTGTGCCAAAGATTTAATTGCAGCTAGTAAAAAAACTGCAAACATTAAACTACAACCTTTCATATCAGTTTTGAATGATGATTCTCTTAAAATGTATTGTTTTCCCTGCATTGAACTTTATAACATAAGCTCCATCTGGTAATCCATGCTCTACAAGTTGATACGTTACATTCGGTATCAACTGATCTGAGAATACTACTTTTCCCTCCAAATTGATTACTGCGAAAGGAATTGTATTCTCATTTCTCATTAGATCCTTATAAACAATAAACAATTTATTTTGAGCTGGATTAGGGTGGATACTTATGTCCACTGAATGGTTAATTTCTGATTTTTCTAAAAATTGATCATTGCTTTGAAGTTCTTTTTCAGATTCCGATACCTGACGAGCTTTTCTGCTATTGGGGTTACCTGTATTTGGTATTTCCTGAATAAAAGCATGAATTGTTGATCCAGATTTTGCGTGAAAGCCTGGCAAAAGCCTAATAGAACCATTTGAATGAAAGGTAACTTCTGAATTTGCTTCTGCCAGGAAGACTGATGGGATTCCTGCAACATCAATCGTATTGTGTGCTAAAAAAATATTTTGTTCATTTTCTGCAACTTGGATGTTCTTAACATCAAGATCGTCGTAAATCTTGTTTTCATAGTAAACAAGAATATCATTATCAGTGACATCCAAGTAAGGGTAAGTCGATGAGAAATACTGAGTAAGATTACCAGGTAAAAGTTTGGTGTAACTAGAAACGCTGAAATTATTGAAATCTGACACATATCCATTGGCTTGATCAGTGAGATAACCTGACAGCCATGATGGAATATTTCCTGATATATTTTCTAGCTTAACAGGATCGAATATAAGTTCAATGCCTTCATTGTTTCCGATATGATTAAGCTGCACAGTTCCTAACAAGTCAGTTGTAAATGTCTTACTTACGGTGAATGAAAACAGGAATATGTCAAACTCCGTTTTGGCGGTTAGATTAAGGGAAAGCCTAATATTTTCTATATCAGAGTCGATTAGGTCGATGGAGATACTATTCAAATGGACTCGACCCTCGTAAATTATATTTCCCGGTCTTGTAGCAACATTTAGGGAATTCGATGCAACTAATTGATCTACTATTTGTTGAACCGTTTCCGATTCTGATATTCTCACAGCTACATCTTGGGCTGTCAAAGCAAATTGGCTACCGAGAAAGCTTAATGCGATAATAACTATCCTTTTCATGTTTCTAATCAAATTTAGTTAGTGAATGCGCCAACTACTCGTTCTACTTCATACCATCCAAGAGGACTATCAAAAAGTACTCTTAAAACGTAATATCCTCCGGCACAAACACAAGGATGATTCCAAGGAGTTGATCCATCCTTTGGAATATGAAAGTTCTCTGAGTTTGATAGATTGGTATTTTGCCAAACTAAAGAACCACTTAGGGTATAGACAGCCAGTTCGTTGATCTGAGTTTCGACATTTGAACTATACCTAAAGCCAACCACTCCACCACTCGTTCTTCTGCCCTCGATTCCAAAGACTGGGGGTTCTACGGTTGAAAATATTGTTGCATTAAATCTGATCTTCTCATCCATGATTGTCCAACCAAATCCAATATCATCAACCACGATATCCATAAAGGTAGGAATCAAATCATTTGCTTCATCAAGTAATTTCTGAGGATACAAAGTCAGTTCTAAATCTTCATAAGCATTGATGATGATGTCTTTTAGGAACTGTGGGCCAGATTGATTATTAATTAATGTCGGTATACTCTGTAACACTCCAATAACTTCTGTAGCTGTAATATCAAAACTATTAATTATTACACTTGGATTTAATACCCAGATTATTTCTTCGGAGTTTCCGTTAGTATAACTCAAATTACCAGATACAACCAAACGGGCAGAAATTTGATTTGCTTTCAATTTTATTTGGACATTGGCAGCAGCTCCGTAATTGATGCCATTGTAAGTCCCAGAAAAATTTCTTGGAATGTTTTGAGCTTCTATGACGTTATTAATGACATCTTCAGTTATATCAAAATATATTTTTGTTTGATATTGTTGTCCAAAAGTTAGATGGGATATCACGTGAAAAAATACCAATAATATTCCTAGTTTAGTTTTCATGTTTGATATATTTTAAATTAGCACAAATTACCCATAACATTAATGTAACGCGCATGCGCGTTATTTCTGCTATATCATTTTATTCTAAGTGGTTGTTTATCAACGATATATCCGTTTACAAGTATTTGTTAGTCGTTTACTACCGGAAATAACACGCACACTGAATAAAATTGGAAGATAGCGTTTTTGAATGACACATGAGTTGTTGGTCATCTATTTTTATGCATTCACGTTTATTGATTCCATTTCCTGTTAACAAGTAGAATCCTTCAGCTTTTTTATCTTGAGTGCCCGATGGCGAAGCAAAAGATTCATGTAGAGGTAGGTAAGCGTACGTTGGAACTTTCCAACCTGGATAAGGTACTCTATCCAGACGATGAGATTGTAAAGGCAGAGGTCATCGAGTATTACCTCAAGCTGGCGCCCACCATTTTGAACCACGTAAAGGGACGGGCGCTTTCGTTGGTGCGCTATCCGGATGGCATCTACGGTGAGCAATTTTTTCAGAAACACCGTCCAGACTGGACGCCCGATTGGATTGACTATAAACGCTTGGGACAGGAGCGTAAGAAAGAGTATGTAGTGGCGCGTGAGGATGCAACGCTGGTCTGGCTGGCAAATCTTGCTTGTTTGGAGATTCACCAGATTCACAGCTTTTCCGAGCACAGCGACAAGCCCGACTACATTGTCTATGACCTGGACCCTCCGGAGGATGGCAGCTTTCCGTTGGAAGAACTCAAAGGGATCGCGTTTGCGCTCAAAGAACACCTGGAGCGCTACAACTACCATGCGTTTGTAAAGACCACCGGAGGGAAAGGACTGCATGTGCTCACGCCTGTACAAGCCAATTACACGTTTGAGCAATGCTTTCAGGCAGCAAAGAAGATCGCCTCTGATTTTATACAGAAACATACACAAACCACTCTGCATATCAAGAAGGATGCGCGAAAGGGCCGAGTGCTCATTGATATCTATCGCAACCGGCCTTCACAGACCATTGTGGCGCCTTACAGTTTGCGAGGCAGGAGTGGAGCCACCGCCTCTGCGCCCATCACCTGGGAGGAACTGGCAGGACTCAAGAAACTCTCGGATTGGAACCTGCAATCGACCATCGATCGGGTATTGGAACATGGGGATGCATGGGAGCAGATTCGTGGCTGGGCGGTACCCTTACATACGGACAAGCGTGCGCAAG
>JABSPG010000048.1:0-6373 GCA_013214445.1 Ekhidna sp.
CTTTCACCAAACTTTAGAGATCTATTCGTCAATGGAAATGCAACATGGTCCATCTCAGAAATCACAATGACCAAAGGAGAATTTGACTCTCGACAAGCAGTGGCTAGAGCGAATGAGACCGTCTCTAATACTAGAGAACTTCAGGGTCAAGCTCCTTATATCATAAATGCAGGTCTTTCTTATGATGGTATGAATAATGGATTAGAGCTTGGAGCTTACTACAACGTACAAGGACCAACATTGACATACACAGGAGGAGTAAGAGCGGCACCAGATGTTTACAGCGTACCGTTTCACAGTATTAATTTGAGTGCAAACAAAACATTTGGAGCAGACGAAAAGATGAGGCTATCAGTAAAGGTTAACAACCTGTTGAATGATAGAAGAGAATGGGAGTATCAGAGCTTTGGAGTATCGGATGAATTATTTGAGGCACGATCACCTGGAACACGAATAAGTGTTGGCTTTAGATATAAAATTGATTAAGGTTGAGATAGGTTAAAATAAGGGGGCTGTTTAGTAACAGCCCTTTTTTATTTACTCCATAAGCTAGGACATTCATCTTGACCAGAAGGTCCATTAGATAACCATAGTTTTAACTCCTCGATCCTATTGTAAGTAAATCGAGTCATCTCTTTGCATTTACATGGGTTGAAGACCTCTTTACCGAACTCTTTTCGGTAGTAACGAGACCAGTCTTCTGGATAGACAGATTTCAGGTGGTGATCTCGATAATTAATCCAATAAACCTGCTCCATATTGAAATTGCTTAGAAATTTCTTATTGTCTGAATGCTTTGTTCGAATTTGATTTATCAGGCCAAGCATCTCTCGATCAACCTCATCAAATTTTGTGCAAGGATCTTTTTCTTCTGATTGGCAAGCTGATATAGCTAGTACAATGAGAACTGCCGTTAAAATTTTCATATGCTTTTTATAATAGAACTAAGCTATTGAATCAAAACGCAAGTCAGCAGATTTTGCCATTAAGAAATTGTAATTAACTCCTTTCTATCCTCCTGATCTCCTCTTTGAGCGCCTCAATGGATCGCTCAATTTTAGTGATTTTCTGCAAGGCTTCCTGCTTCTGTTTTTTCGAGCTTCTGTTTCGATATTGGTCGCTTAGTTTCTCTGACTGTTGTTGCTCTTTTTCAATTTTAGCGAGCAAATCTTCGATGTAAAATTTCTTCTTAAAGTCTTGTAGTAAGAGCAAAGCTTGCTCTTCGTATTTGTTATTTTCTAATCCCAGGAAAAAGTCAGTTTTTTTCTTGCCTTCAGTAGTTTGTGTGAACACTTCCAAATTCACATTTCCATCTGTTGTTTCGGAAGGGATAGTCACCTTGTAGTAGGTCTTCATATTTAAAG
The DNA here is from genome assembly GCA_013214445.1 of Ekhidna sp. Classification (GTDB taxonomy): domain Bacteria; phylum Bacteroidota; class Bacteroidia; order Cytophagales; family Cyclobacteriaceae; genus Ekhidna. The sequence goes on from JABSPG010000048.1 coordinate 1,365, forward strand.
GAGCACCAAAATCCTTGGCATATTTCCACCAGCCCTTTCTTACTTCGTTCCATTGAAAATCAAAACTTGTTTTATACCCAACTAATGTCTTACCTTCAAGTGTTATTTCAGTGCTTGTAGCTTTTGCACTGTATTTTTTTTGCCCAATAGAACTCAATGCCACGAACAAAAGAAGGTATGCAAGAGTATGTTTATAAACGATTTTTTTCATGTCTTCAGCAAAACTAAGTGACTCAATCAAAACTGTTCTAATAACCGGAGGAACTGGCCTAGTTGGTGGTCAGCTGAGTAAGTTATTGTCAGAGAAAGGGCTTAAAGTCACACACCTTTCGCGTAATCCAATGCAAAAACATTACCAGACATTTTATTGGGATGTGAATAAAGGTGAAATAGATGATGAGGCTATTACATCTGCTGACGCAATTATTCACCTTGCAGGAGCGGGAGTTTCTGATAAAAGATGGTCTACTCAATGGAAGGAGGAGATCTACAACAGTAGGATCCAATCAACAAAGTTGCTTAGAGAAAAAGTGCGAGAGCTTAATCCTAATCTAAAGCACTTCATTTCAGCTTCGGCTGTGGGTTATTATGGTTGGGATTCTGGCGAACAGTATGTCGATGAAACCTCACAAAAAGGAGAAGGGTTTTTAGCTGATGTCGTGGAAGATTGGGAGAAAGAGGCTCAAGCTTTTGAGCAGCTAGGAGTAAATGTTGCTATGGTTCGGATCGGTATTGTTCTCAGCGAAAAAGGTGGGGCTTTGGTTGAAATGGCCAAACCTATCAAATTATTTGCAGGTGCTCCGCTAGGGTCCGGTCAGCAGCATATGAGTTGGATTCACGTGGAAGATCTATGTGGCATTTTTGCTCATATCTTAAATCACAAGTTAGAAGGGATTTACAATGGGGTGGGACCTTCTCCGGAGACCAATAAAAACTTTACAAAAGAGGTAGCTAAGCAATTGAAAAAGCCCCTGTGGCTTCCAAATGTTCCTAAGTTTGCGTTGCAAATAATTGTCGGTGAAATGGCAAGTATTCTACTGGGAGGGAATAGGGCAACCAGTCAAAAAATTGAAAATGCGGGATTTAAATTTCGCTTTCCTTCGTTAAGTCAGGCGTTACAGTCGCTACTACACTAAATTATGGAAGAAGAAAGAACAATATCCAAAGAGGATAAAGCAAGGATACTCAATGCTTTTAAAGGGAAGGATTGGAATGAAATAAAGAGCGCTGATTCTTGGGCGATCTTTAAGGTGATGGGTGAGTTTGTGCAAGGTTTTGAGAAGATGGCCAAAATTGGTCCGTGTGTTTCAATCTTTGGGTCAGCCAGAACTCCTGCTGATAACAAATACTATCAGATGGCAGAAGAAATAGCAGCAAAAGTGGTAAGACATGGCTATGGGGTTATTACGGGTGGAGGCCCTGGGATTATGGAGGCAGGAAACAAAGGTGCTAATTCCCATGGAGGTAAATCTGTAGGTCTTAACATTGACCTTCCATTTGAACAGAACAATAACATTTACATTGATCGAGACAAAAGCCTAGATTTTGATTACTTCTTTGTTCGAAAAGTCATGTTTGTTCGGTACTCGCAAGGATTCATTGTTTTGCCTGGAGGTTTCGGTACCATGGACGAGCTCTTTGAAGCGTTAACACTTATCCAAACAAAGAAGATTGGCAGTTTTCCCATAGTGCTGGTGGGTAAGAGGTACTGGTTGGGTTTGGTAGATTGGCTAAGAGCATCAATGCTAGAGATGGAAAACAATATTAGTCCTGAAGATCTCGATCTTTTTCACTTGGTAGATACATCTGACGAAGCAGTAGCAGTTATTGATGAGTTCTATAGCAGATACAATCTAAGTCCAAACTTCTAATAGTCACCTAAATTGAGTAAGCGCGAGGAAGTTATTGAGATCATTGGCGCAAGGGAGCACAATCTGAAGAATATTGATGTGACCCTTCCCAGAAATAAACTAATTGTCATTACTGGCATCAGCGGCAGTGGAAAATCCTCGTTAGCCTTCGATACGATCTATGCTGAAGGTCAGCGTAGATACATGGAAAGTTTCAGTGCCTATGCACGATCATTTATCGGTGATATGGAACGTCCGGATGTCGATAAGATTAACGGACTTAGTCCTGTTATTTCCATCGAGCAAAAGACAACCTCAAGAAATCCAAGATCAACAGTTGGGACAGTAACGGAGATCTATGATTTTTTCAGACTGCTCTACGCCAGAGCAGGAGAAGCCTACTCTTATTTGTCTGGTAAAAAGATGACGCGTCAGTCGGAAGATCAGATAATTGACATGATCTTGAAGAATCATGATGGCGAGAAATTGATTTTGCTTGCCCCTGTCGTTAGAGGTAGAAAAGGACATTATAGAGAGCTATTTGTGCAGATCAGAAAGCTTGGTTTTACCAAAGTTCGTGTCAATGGAGAGATCTTAGATCTTATTCCTAAAATGCAGGTTGATCGCTATAAGACACATGATATTGAGATTGTCACAGATAGAATTAAGGTATCAGAAAAAGACAAGAAACGCATTCGCGAATCAGTTAATAATTCACTCAGGCATGGGAATGGGGTGATGATGATTCAAAAGGAAGATGAGAGTATTGCCCACTTTTCAAAGAATTTGATGGATCCGGAAACCGGATTAGCCTATGACGAACCTGCTCCAAATACCTTCTCTTTTAACTCGCCGTATGGAGCTTGTCCAACATGCAATGGTTTGGGAATCATTGAAGAAATATCCAAAGAGTCTGTAATACCTGACCCTTCGCTTAGCATCAGCCGTGGTGGAATAGCTCCGCTAGGTGAATACCGAGATATCTGGATATTCAAGAAGATTGAGGCTATCCTCAAAAGAAATAAAGTAAACCTTTCAACTCCGATCAAAAAGATTCCAGATGAGGTTATAGATCTATTACTGTACGGGGACAGTGTTCCAGTTGCAGTCAGTTCTGTAAAGTACCCCGGCACAGACTGGAATACCAAATTTGAAGGCATCATCAACTTCTTGGAAAAACAGAAGGATGGTGGCTCGGAAAAAATACAAGCTTGGGTCAAGGAGTTTACAGACACTAAAGTTTGCCCTACATGTAATGGCTATAGACTAAAAAAGGAGGCACTTCATTATCGTATAGCTGACAAGCACATTGGCGAGCTCGGAGAGATGGACATAAATAGCTTAGGGAAATGGATCGAAGATATTGAAGGTAAACTAAGTGAGAGACAGTTGGTGATAGGTACCGAGATATTGAAGGAATTGCGAAAGCGAATTGGATTTCTCTTAGATGTTGGGTTAGACTACTTGAATTTAAATCGCTCTCTCAGGACGCTTTCGGGTGGAGAGGCGCAGCGTATTCGGTTAGCGACCCAAATAGGTACGCAGCTAGTTAATGTGCTGTACATTCTTGATGAACCCAGTATAGGTCTTCATCAAAGAGATAATGTGAAGCTGATCCAGGCACTAAAGGATCTCAGAGATTTGGGTAATACAGTCATTGTTGTAGAGCACGACAAGGATATGATGCTAGAGTCTGATGAAATGGTGGATATTGGGCCTGGCGCTGGTCGTCATGGCGGCCAGGTAGTAGCTAAAGGAGACCCGAAAAGGTTCCTCAAACAAGGCAGTTCGACAGCAGATTATCTGAATGGTAAGAGAAACATAGAAATACCAGAGAAAAGAAGGCAAACGAATGGCAGTTGGTTAGAATTATCTGGAGCTTCTGGAAACAATCTCAAAAATGTTAACCTGAAAATTCCTTTGGGTAATCTGGTGTTGGTAACCGGAGTGTCTGGGAGTGGAAAGTCCACTTTGATTCACGACACACTCTACCCGATTTTAAGGAAGCATTTATACAAAAGCAGGCAGGAACCTCTGCCGTACAAAAAAATTAAAGGTATAGAGGAGTTTGATAAGATAATCGAAGTAGATCAATCTCCTATCGGTAGAACACCTCGTTCAAATCCTGCTACCTACACGGGGGTATTTTCTGAAATCAGAAGCTTATTTGCTCAGCTTTCTGAGGCAAAAATCAGAGGATATAAACCGGGCAGATTTTCGTTCAATGTTAAAGGTGGACGATGCGAAACATGTGGAGGAGCGGGTATGCGTTTGATCGAAATGGATTTTCTTCCAGATGTCCACGTCCCGTGCGAAACTTGTAAAGGAAAGCGATATAATAGGGAAACTTTAGAAGTACGGTTCAAGGGAAAATCCATTTCAGATGTGCTGGATATGACAGTATCACAAGCGGTTGATTTTTTTGAAAATCAACCGCGAATTGTGAGGAAACTTAAGACTTTAGATGAGGTTGGTCTTGGATACATATCACTAGGTCAACATGCCACCACCTTGTCTGGAGGAGAGGCTCAACGTGTCAAACTTGCAACTGAGCTTTCGAAAAAAGACACAGGGAAAACCTTTTATATTCTGGATGAGCCCACCACGGGACTTCATTTTCAGGATATTGAACATTTACTAGATGTTATACACAAGCTCGTAAATAAGGGCAATACAGTTCTAATCATCGAGCACAACATGGACGTGATAAAAGTTGCTGATTACATCATCGATCTTGGTCCTGAAGGGGGTGCTGGCGGTGGTCAAATTATTGCGCAAGGTACCCCTGAAGAAGTCATTAAATCCAAAGAGAGCTACACAGCCAAGTTCCTCAGAGAAGAACTTCTAACCACATAGCAAATTCAGTTCAGTACGTCTGAATCGGAGATCGAATTACCGAAGTAGTAGTAGTCCCCTTGATAATCGAAAGCAAAGTCGCTCTGCTCCAGGATGAGATGATCTACCAGGTCGATCTTATTATTCGCAACGTCGCTTAGAGCAAATTCTCGAACTAAAGTTCCTTCATAACTATATACTTTGACCATTTTTTGAAACACCTGATCCGATTCCAGTTGGAGTTGGAGATTCTGATTTCTTTCACCTTCAGGTTTTGCATCAAGTGCCATAGAAGTGACACTAAGAAGAAAGATTGTGATAATT
>JABSPG010000048.1:6383-13505 GCA_013214445.1 Ekhidna sp.
TTAGTCCTATCCTCTGTACGACGAACAAAGGCGATGGTTTGTTAATTATGCTTAATTGTGGGGAGCGGTGTTGTTAAAGGTTTGTTAAAAACAAGTTGAAAATCAGTGCGTTTTCATTGAGATACTCCTTTCTTTATTGAAATATCGCCTTAGCTTTATCTTCCTATGACTAAGCAAAAGCTTTATTGGTTATGTCAGTTTTTTGGTTGGGGCATTTATGGCTTCATCCAGGTGTTCTTATACACCATAGCAAATCATTATGATGCCAGTCAAGCAGTTGGTGTGCTCTATCAAGTTACCTATTACATTGCTACTACTCACCTTCTCAGAAGTCTAATTCTTAGAGGAAAATGGTTGAATCTCACTTTAAGTAAGCTAATTCCTAGACTACTAGTAGCAACATTGGCTTTGAGCTTTTTGAACTATGGATACTTGCTTGTGGTAGAGTACTTCCGTGCGCGTATTACCAACCAAGATTTGATGATTTTAACAGTATTTATCAATACGCTCGGATATTGGGTTATCTACTTTATTTGGACCATTTTCTATTTTACTTTTCATTATGTAGACCGCTACAATAAATCATTGAAGGCAGAGACGGCTGCTAGAGAAGTTGAGTTGATGAACCTCAAAGCTCAACTAAATCCACATTTTATTTTCAATGCGCTCAACAGTATCAGAGCCTTGGTAGATGAGAACCCAAAGAAGTCGAAGGAATCAATAACCCAGTTATCACATATACTTAGAAATTCATTAATCAGTGACCGTAAGAAGCTAATTCCTTTCACAGAAGAATTAAAAACAGTCAAGGATTACCTGGCACTTGAGTCCATTCGCTATGAGGAAAGACTTGTTACCAATTTTGATATTGACAAGAACTCAGGTCGATTTGCTATCCCTCCCCTGATGCTTCAGACATTAGTAGAAAATGGGATTAAACATGGCATTGCCAATTTGATGCATGGTGGTGAAATTAGTATCACTACGGTTGTCAAAAGGAAACAATTGCACCTGCAAATACGTAATTCGGGACAGTTAAATGAAGAAGTTCAGAGTGGTGGCGGGGTTGGCTTGGCGAATACTCGAAAGAGACTCGAATTGATTTTTGGAGAAGGAGCCAGGTTTGAAATGAAAAATGAGAATGAAAAAACTGTTTTAACTTCGATCTCGATCCCCTCACTAGATCAAGCATTTGGCGAGCTAGGGTAATATTTTTAAAGTCAAGTCAAGTGATTTGACTTTGGCCACATAGGAGTATAAAAGATGAAAGCACTCATAGTAGATGATGAAAGATTGGCTAGGAAGGAACTAACCTCACTACTTGCCAGTCATCCAGAAATTGAAATCGTGGATGAGGCTGCCAATGCAGAGGAGGCTGTTGAGAAGATTGAGCAACATGATCCCGATGTGGTATTCCTAGATATTCAGATGCCTGGCAAAACAGGATTCGAGATGCTAGAAGATATGGAGCGTGTACCCCAAGTTATCTTCACTACAGCATATGATGAGTTTGCTCTCAAGGCTTTTGAATTTAATGCTCTAGACTACCTCCTGAAACCAATCCAGCCCGAAAGGCTTACGGAGAGTTTAAATAAAGTAACCATCAAGGCAGCAAAGGGTTCCTCAAAAGACCAAAAACTCGGTAGCCATGATCAGGTTTTTGTGAAAGATGGAGATAAATGCTGGTTTGTAAAATTGGAAGATGTACGGCTTTTTGAATCAGATGGCAATTACATCAAAGTATACTTTGATAAATTCAAACCTATGATTCATAAATCTTTAAATGCTCTGGATGAGCGTTTGGACGATCGTCATTTTTTCAGAGCCAGTAGAAAACACATAATTAACCTTGGATGGGTTGAGTCGATAGACACATGGTTTAATGGAGGTCTGCTGGTACAGCTAAAAGGCGGAGAAAAGATTGAAGTAAGTAGGCGTCAGTCCGCCAGGTTTAGAGAAATGATGAGTCTGTAGTGCTAGTATTTGACTTCCTCTAAAAACTGTTTCTCAATTTTCCAGTCTTTTGAAAGAGTCAAAAGAGCAGTGGTTTCCATTTCTGTAACATACCCTTTTTGGTGAGTATCTTCCCATACATCTACCAAGTATTTTATTCTGTCAGCCTCCGCCATCCTATTAAAGATCTTCGAAAGAAACCCTCTTGATCGCTCAAATGCTGATAAGTAGTCTTCTGCAATAAACTTATTAGCCCACTGCATTTCATCTTTTCCGTTTAGTTGATCAGCGGCGTTTTCCAGCATTTCCTTTTCATCTTCATCTAGTCCGTGATAGTGAAAAATGATAGACTTAAGCAGTAGGAGGGCTTTTTTTGTTGTTGCGTCCATTGACAAGCAAAATTAGGCTTTAAACGTCATTTATCATATTCAATACATCAAACGATATTGGTTTCTTCTGGGAAGAACAGACGTAGTGCTATTTCGTCAGCTACCAGGAAACCATGTGACCTAAGACTCAAATGGCCATTATCTAAGGTCACCAGATTTTTTTGCTGCATTTCATTAATGAAGCTGTGATGGTCATTTATAAAGCTGTCTTTTCTTCCATAATCAAAGTCTGAGATCCTAATGCCTTTTGCAGTTCTGAGCCCTGTCAATATTTGCTCATTGCGCCGTTGGGTAGGTGATAGAGACTCTGTCTCATATTGAGCTTCATTCTCATTAATTCCTTTGATATACTTAGCATTATTTCGAATATTGAAGCGTCTTTGATCCTTTCCATCAAAGGAATGCGCTCCTGGTCCAAACCCTAAGTAGGGAACGCCGGACCAATAAGAATGATTATGCCTGGAGTGGTAACCTTTTTTGCCAAAGTTTGATACTTCATAATGAAGGAACCCACTTTTCTTCAGCAAGTCAATTGCTTGAAGGTACTGGTCAGCAGCGTCGCTCTCAGGCACTTCTACTAGTTTTTGATCCCGTTCCCATTTGCCAAAAACTGTTTCGGGCTCTATCGTTAGACCATACAAGGAAATATGTTCCGGATTTAATGCAATAGTCTTTTCAAGGTCTAGAATCCACCCCTGCTGACCATGTTCAGGAACAGCATAGATCAAATCGAGGGAAATGTTCTTAAATCCAGCTTCCCGTGCATTTGCTACCGCAGTTGATGATTGAGTAGAATCGTGAGCTCGGTTCATCCACTTTAGTCTTTCATTTTCAAAAGTCTGTATTCCTATACTGAGTCTATTAATACCTGCTTCTAGAAAGCCGGTAGCATTTTCTGTTGAGAGATCCTCTGGGTTCGCTTCTAAGGTTACCTCAGCCTCATTACATACCTCGTAGTTTTGATGAATAGTAGCAAATAACAATCTTAATTCTTCTTGCGACAACAACGATGGAGTACCGCCACCAAAATAGATGGTGTGGATCTGGTCGTTGATTTTTTCACTAGAGTTTTCGATCTCCTTGGCAATCGCCATAATCATCTCATTCTTTCTACTAAGATTAGTGCTGAAGTGAAAATCGCAGTAGTGACAAGCTTGTCGGCAAAATGGAATATGAATGTAAATGCCAGCCATGATTTAGGCTAAATTGCAAAGACCGATGCAAAGAATCTTAATTCTAATGCTTTTTGTCTGTACAAGTTCAGTAGAAGCACAGCTGAAAGCTAAAATCTTCATTGACAATGATTTTTATAAAGGATTAGAATATAATGATTCCTTGGCCATGTTGCTTGATATTAAGGAAATACAGTCACAATGGATCAATGATGGTTATCTATACGCAGGGCTTGATTCAATCATGGGAGATTCAAGAGATGTTCTTGTCTACTTACATAGGGGTGATCAAGCTAAAGTGGTCTTGGACAACAAGGAAACCAAAATGGTTATTGCCGATTTGGAAAGGACACTTAATACATATAACAATAATGGATACCCTTTTGCATCTATATATCTCGACTCAATTCAGATTAACAATGGCTCTTTACATGCTAAGACAGTTGTAGATCCAGGGCCCTCAATTGTCTACGATTCTGCGTACTTCTTTCAAAGTCTAACTACAAATAAATCATACATTTTCAAGCTTTTAGATATAGTCCCGGGAGAAGATTTTAATGAGAGGGACTATCGTAGGCTTGGTGATAAAGTCAATCGCTCATCATTCTTGACCTTGAATAGAGAAACGGACCTATCTTTTACAAATAAGAAGGCAAAGGTATTCTTGGATTTAACCGAGTCCACTTCTAGTTCCTTCCAGGGAGTTATCGGTATTCAGCAGGTGCCATCGGGACAGACTTCACTGGTTGGAAATGTTCAATTGGATATTAGGAATCTATTCAAATCAGGAAGGGAGTTCTTTCTTGATTGGGAGCGTTTTGCAGAAGAATCTCAGCGCTTAAGTCTAGTTTATAAACACCCATTCATCTTTGATTCAAGATTATCACCTTCTTTTGGTTTTCTTCTTTTGAAGCAGGACACTACTTTCATAACAAGATCCATACATATCGGTGCTGAAACCTTTGTTTCGGCAAAAGCAGAGTTGTCTTTTTCCTACTCTAGAACTGTTGGATCACTACTTTCTAACGATTTGGAGACCATTCGTAGTTCTGGGTTAGCGGATTTTGGGCGATCGCTATACTCATTGTCTTTGGAAAAAGGGAGAGATAGGGATCTAAATCAATTGAAGGATATTGTGAGTTGGCAAGCTGATATTTCTGCTGGTAATAAGGAAATCAATAGAAATGCCAACCTTCCTGCCGAGTACTATGATACGATTACATTCAGTACAAACTTCTATCAATTCAAGGGCATGTTTGCTTATCAAAAGACAGTCTTGAAACGTCAGTCATTTTTTCACTCACTTTCTTTTGGAGCGATGGTTAATGATGAATTGCTTAACAATGAACTTTTTCGAATTGGGGGGCTTACTACAGTTAGGGGATTTAATGAAAAAGAATTCTTTGTTCGTGAGTTTTTGCTCAGTAGAGCTGAGTTTCGGTCGTACTTTGAGGAAGGGAGCTTTGCTTACTTATTTTATGATCAGTTCATATACCGTAATCAGCAAAATCAAGATAATCCCTTCGGTATAGGCATTGGATTTGCACTTGCGACATCCTCAGGACAATTTACCTTTGCGTTGGCTATGGGAAGATCAGAGTTTCAGCATGTTTCTTTCTCTGCAGTCAAAGCTCACTTCGGATATATATCAAGGTTTTGAAAAGAGTATTTTTTCTATCACTAGTAATATTAATTCAAGCAATTAGGCTTCATGGTCAATCAGATACTATAGTTCTTACAGACTACAGTAAGCTACTGATTCAGGTGAATAGTAAAGGAGAGCTGTCGCCAGTTACAGGTAACCCCAATTTGCAAGATGCAGGATTCTTTATCACGGCAAATGATGATGGGATGTTGAAGTTTTGCAATAGTGAGCAGACTTCAATTTGGGTTGAAGGACGATTAGCTAGCATTATTGACCATTGTGACTTCATCCCAATTGATGATCTCAAGCAGTTAGCGAGTTCAGATACTTTCTTTGTATCTATTAGTGCAGCCAACTCTCTAAAAAACTTGACTTGTCAGCATGTGCTTTTTGAAGATTTAAGAGTGATACAGGAAGAAGTAGCTTTTTCGAGGAATACGACTGATTCTGCAAATGAGTTCATAATCATTGCTCTGGTTCTAATTGTCTTTTTCACCGGGTTTATGGTAGCGCGTCACCCTTCTCGAAGCTCCTTCTTATTTCAAAAGACATTCACTCTCAAGTCGAGTGCATATGAGTTGGTAAACAGTAGTTTTTTCAGCGAGGCAAGTTTTCTGTTGTTTGGTATTTTTTCAATTATTGCTTCTTTCATACTCGTTTACCTTGAGTTACGATTTGATTATGGGTTTATATCGAACGATCTATCCGTGATGCAAATCTTTTTTTTCTGGTGCAAGTGTGCTCTTTTTCTTTTCCTATTATTTCTGGCTAAATACTTGTTTGTAACATTAGTTGCCGCGCTATTTGGTTTTAAAGGACTTAGGGACTATCAACTATTCGACTTCATTAATTTTCACTCAATAGTTTTCTGTGGCATATTTCTTTTGACTTTCGTTGATTTTCTAATGGGAAAAACCGGCGTAATTATCGAGAGTAAATTTTTATGGATCTTTCCATCTGTTTTGATCACTTTCATCATTTGGTTTACTTCAAAATTTGTTAGCAATTCCCCACGCAGAAAACTTATGATTATTTCCTACCTTTGTGCCACGGAAATCGTCCCTGTAGTCATTCTACTTGGATATTTCTTTAAATAATCACAAAACGAAATACTTGTATGAGTGTCACTGAAGATCTTCTAGTAATGGATAAAGAGCGTTTGAAGGAAGTAAACAGTATTTTAGTATCACAGCCTGAGCCATCTAATCCAAATTCACCATATCATAAATTGGCGGAAAAGTACAATTTAAAAATTGACTTTCGTCAGTTCATTGAAATTGATCCGGTTGACATAAAAGAGTTCAGAAAGCAAAAGGTCAATATTCTTGATCATACCGCGGTAATTTTCACAAGCAGAAATGCTGTAGATCATTTCTTTCGGCTTGCCAATGAGAGTAAGATAGAGATTCCGACAGACATGAAGTATTTCTGTATCTCTGAGACGACTGCTAACTACCTTCAGAAATACATTGTAATACGTAAGAGAAAGATTTTTACTGGAGAGAGAACTGCTGCAGATTTGCTTGAGGTCATTAAGAAACACAAAAGTGAGAAGTTTATCTTCCCTTGCAGCAATATCCGAACAGAGCATATTCCAAATTTCTTAAATGAAAATGGATATGAATGGTCGGAAGCCACCATCTATAGAACAGTAGCGTCAGATCTATCTGATTTAGATGATGTTACATATGATGTCATCGCGTTTTTTAGTCCTTCAGGCATTGAATCACTTCTTCATAATTTCCCTGATTTCAAGCAAAACAATACAAGGATTGCTGCTTTTGGGCCAACCACTTCAAAAGCGGTAAAGGAAGCAAACCTTATCTTGGATATTCAGGCCCCCCTTCCAAATGCTCCTTCAATGACTGGAGCTCTAGAAGTGTATATTAAGGAGTCAAATAACATTTGACTCGAATAAGGGTATATAGTTTGTAAGAGTTATACTTACAATATGAAAAAATAT
>JABSPG010000480.1 GCA_013214445.1 Ekhidna sp.
CCCTTCTTTTTGCATGTGAGCCAGAGCCATTGCCAGTTAGTGGAGTCCCCATCCCAGAAAAAACAGTCGTTATAGGTTCGCAAAATCTGACAGATGAGTTTATGGTTATTTCCGTCACGGAAAGTTTTGATGCACTGAGTGGAGGTCCAAGGACTTCTTATGATGAACTTATCCAATCGTTACTAATTGATGGCTTAGATATCACAGTTCAAACAGATGGAGATCTTTATGATTTAGAACCTTCCCCACTGCCAGGAATCTATTTAGGTTCAGATGTTCCTGAAGTGCCAGGTTCTGATTACACACTTTCCTTTCAGAATCCTTTCAATCAACAATTGGTTGAGGCTACTGCTACTTTGCAGGAGTTTGTGGGTTTTGATTCGGTGAATATTTCCATTGACGCAAACGAGTTTGACACCTTGGTTTCGGTTGGATTGAAATTCGCAGATCCTGTCGGTCCAAACTGGTATATGGTAAATGTGCAATTGATCAATGAGGACTTTGATCTAAATATCAATCCGTTCACAGAGCTAGTTACCGATGAAGGAATGGATGGCGATACCATCGATTATGAATTTCTTGTCTTTTTTAGGGATTATGCAGAGGGAGACACTGTGCTTGTTTCTATGGCAAACATCAGCAAGGACTATTATGATTTTCTTGATCTTAGAACAACTCGAAGACCCTTTTCAGGAAGTCTGGGTGAGCCAATCAACTACCCAACGAATGTGCAAAATGGGTTGGGGTATTTTCACATGCATATTCCAGACGTACGAATCTTTCTTCCTGGTCTTTTTGGAGAATTCCAAAATTAATTGGCTGGCACTTTTTGCAGCTTACCAGTTCGAAACCGCAGCTTACCGATTGGATCTATGTGCTCTAGTGCGTAATAAACAGCTTTGAGTATTAATTACAAAAAAGCAACAATTATGACACGACAAGAAAGCACAAACTCCAAAGTATGGTTAGGCCTTTTTTTGGTCCTTTTAGGGGCCTACTTTCTGCTGAGAAATCTGTATTTAATTCCTGATTTTCTTCCTTACTGGCTATTTGACTGGGAAATGATATTTATCCTGATTGGAGGAACTATGCTAGTGACAGGAAAGCGTGAAGGACTGGTGTTTTTGGGAATCGGACTATTTTTCATATTGCCTGAAGTATTAGGTATTCCGGATTTTAGAGTAAGAGATTGGTGGCCAGTGATACTGATAGCGATTGGCTTATCCATCTTTCTGAAAAGGTCTGCTGTATCAGGAGAATATCAATCTGGAACAAATGATGAGTTCTTTGATGACACCTCAGTTTTTGGAGGCTCTACCAAGACCATCACTTCTCAGAACTTAAGAGCAGCCCGAATTAGTTCAGTATTTGGAGGATCAGAGATAAACTTAACGAATGCAGAAATTGGAAATAAGGAAATGATCTTGGATTGTTTATGTCTCTTTGGAGGAAATGAAATCATTGTTCCAAATGACTGGACTGTAATAAATGAAATGACTGTGATATTTGGAGGATTTTCTGACCAACGAATCTCTACGTCTGGCGTAGATCAAGATCCTGAAAAAGTCGTAAGAATGAAAGGCTTGGTTCTCTTCGGTGGATCCGAAGTAAGAGGTGTATAATCGACTGGTCCATGTTTTGTTAATTTAGAGCTATAAGCACCTACTATAATGAAGCATCCTATTCTGAGCGGTTCTGGCTACAAGCTATACATACTGATATGGCTAGTGGTTTTGACGGCTCATAGTGGGGTGCTTTTCTTTTACTATGACTTTCCTGCAGAGATAGCTTTGGTAGATGGACTCATCTACAATTTTATTTATAGCTCCATCGTACCAGGTTTTTGGTTTATTGTGACGTTCAACAATTTGAATAAAGATCAGCTGTCCATTGTTACAACTCACTCGGTGGCAGCATTCAGTACGACAGCTCTTTGGCTTTTGTTGTCCATGTATGTGCTAGATTTTCTGTTTAAAGAAAATACACTCTATATTGATTTTCTTAAGTCTTCTCAGGTCTGGAGGGCAATTTTCGGTGTACTGTTTTATAGCATCAGTGTGCTGATTTTTTACTTGATTCGATACTATCAGGATATGCAGAAGCGGCTAAATCAAGAGCTGGAACTACAGAACCTGTTGAAAGATTCAGAATTGAAACTGCTGAAGTCTCAAATTAATCCTCACTTTATTTTCAATAGCCTTAATTCGGTTAGTGCGTTGACTGTTGCAAATCCAGAAAGAGCTCGTGAGATGGTAATTAAGTTAAGTGATTTTTTGAGATACTCGCTGGGTAAAGGAGTGAATGAGTTGAACACGCTTGAACAAGAAATAAAGAATGTATCCTTATACCTAGATATCGAAAAAGTGAGGTTTGGCGAACGGTTATCTTTCCGTCAGGAAGTATCTAAAGAATGTTTGCCTGTAAAGGTGCCCAACTTGATTCTTCAGCCTCTGATTGAAAATGCAGTGAAACATGGGCTGTACGAAAGCCTAGAGCCTATTGAAATTCTACTCTCGTGCCGACTCGAAGGAGATGGTGTAGCAATAAAGCTGCGAAATGATTTTGATCCGAGTGGGGCAGTAGCAAAGGGATCAGGAATCGGATTGCAAAGTGTAGGTAGAAGATTGACTCTGGTATATGGAGTGGGAACCCTGCTGCAGGTCGAGAAGAAAGAAAATACATTTACTGCAATGCTGAAAATACCCATGATTGGTCAACAATGAAGAGTATAAGAACATTAATCATCGATGATGAAAATTTAGCCAGAGAGGTTATCAAAGGATATCTTAAAGGAGATGATGAGATTGAAATAGTTGGTGAATGCAGCAATGGATTTGAAGGGTTTAAGTTGATTGATAGTCTTAAACCTGATTTAGTATTCTTAGATATTATGATGCCAAAGCTGACGGGTTTCGAGATGTTAGAGCTGGTTGAAGATCCTCCCAATATCATTTTTAGTACTGCTTACGATGAGTTTGCAATTAAGGCATTTGAGAATAATGCTATCGACTACTTGTTGAAACCGTATGCTCAGGGTCGATTTGCAAGTGCGCTGGAGAAAGCCAAAGCCAAGATTCGCTCACAATCTCAGGATAGAAATTCAGTACAAGAGGTGCTCAATGAGAGTGAAGTTCGGGGTGAGGTCTTGTCACGAATCGCTGTGCGGACAGGTGCCAAAATTGACATTATTTCGGTTGATTATGTCAGGTATTTAGAGGCTCAGGACGATTATGTCAAAATCTACTCTTCGAATGGAAACTTCTTAAAGCAGCAGACCATGAAGTACTATGAATCCGCTCTACCCAAAGACGACTTCCTGCGGATCCATCGCTCTTTTATTGTGCAATTAAAGGAAATCAAAAAAGTAGAGCCGATGGGAAAAGATACCCATGTGGTCATCTTGCAAGGTGGCGAGCAGCTGCAAGTGAGCCGTTCGGGATACTCACGATTAAGAGAGGCATTGGATTTCTAGAGGCTCTGCTTCTTTGGAAAATAAAGCTTAATCGTAGTTCCTTGGTGTAGTGTACTTTCAATATCAAATTTTCCATTATTGCGCTCAATAAGTTCCTTTACCAGGCTAAGTCCAAGGCC
>JABSPG010000481.1 GCA_013214445.1 Ekhidna sp.
TGGAGTGAATAAATATTTGTATTCCGATGGTGCTCTGATTGGCACACAGGCTAAAACGGGAAATATCGCCGCAATGTCCACTGTAAACTCCATAGGAAGTAGTAGAGGAACTTCAGAATACTTTAATGGTCAGATAGACGAAGTACGTTTTTGGAGCACCGCTCGATATGAAGATCAGATATTAGCATTTAAAGATGTAGAGCTCAATGGCGGGGAACCTGGACTGGAAGCATACTACAACTTTTCCGATGGGCCTGGAGACAACTTAGTGCCTGATTTGGCTAGTTCTGGTGGAGTTCAAAATGGTATATTAACCAATATGGACAATGCAACTGATTATGTCGTGGCAACACATGGAGTATCGGATGCAAGTGCACTGGATGTAACCGCTCCTTCAGTTACCGTTTCTTCGACAGAGTCCGGGACGACCTCATTAGCTCCTTTCCCAGTTACGTTTACATTCACCGAATTTGTGGTTGGCTTTGAAGTCTCCGATATCAATGCTCCTGCAGCGATAGTTAGCAATCTTAGTACCGCTGATAATATTGTTTGGACAGCAGATATTACACCCCCGGTCGAAGGAGCCATCAATGTTGATGTAGCGAACGGTTCAGTTCAAGATCTGACAGGAAATGCACTTTCCGGATCTACTGCTTTCGATATCACATTTGATGCGCCCGAGAATGCATTGACTTTTGATGGTCTCAATGATTTTGTGGATATCTCAGATGTTGATAAAATCACGAATCCTGCTCTACAGGATTACACCATAAGTA
The DNA here is from genome assembly GCA_013214445.1 of Ekhidna sp. Lineage (GTDB taxonomy): Bacteria > Bacteroidota > Bacteroidia > Cytophagales > Cyclobacteriaceae > Ekhidna. The sequence continues at coordinate 777 of JABSPG010000481.1, forward strand.
TGTGGTTTAGTTCTGAAGATCCAAGCGGAGGAGACTTCCTGCTTTCATATTCGCATTCTTTATCAGGAAACGAACCTTTCAGCAGTTTGACAGTAAACAATACCATCAATTTTAGCAGAAGAAATACTGCTGGAGGTGAATCGCTAACTCTTACTGGGCCTGAAATAACTGCGAATGAGTGGTACCTGTAGCCATTACAAAATCTGGTAACACATTTACTCTTTACTTAAATGGAGCGCAAGTTGCTACTGGATCAGCTACTTCGACAGGTGTTTTTGATAGAACCCGAGTGCTAATTGGGGCTTACTCGGGAGCAGATAGTGGTAACAATCAGATTGACCGATATTTTGATGGATCAATAGATGAACTAAAAATCTGGAATGATGCAAGAACAGCATTAGAGATTTCGGCGGATGTATTTGAAAAATATCCATCCAATGATACTGACTTGGAGGCTTATTATAACTTCGATCTTTCCAGCGGAAACCTTTTAATCGATTCAAGTCCAAACGCCTTTCATGGTACACTTTTCGGAGAATTCGGTATTACTCAAAGCAGTACATCAAATACAGTAACATCCGAGCCGAATGCGGCACAAGGAGCTTCTTTGAGCAGTTTATCCAATGATGAAACCGTAGGTTCGATCCTTAGAAATATGAATGACGAGTCGGCAGCCTATCGTGAAGACTATATTGTTACAGCAAATACGTCAAACACCTTTTCTGTAACCCCAGACTGGTCCACAAACCCAGTCAATCCTGGTGGTTTTGCCATTTCCTATAACAATCCTGTATTTGGAGCCTCCGGTGCGAGAGCACCAGAAATTTACCAAGTGACCAATGCCTCCACAGGAGGTTTTGAAGCTAACTGGTTGTCATTGCCTGCGGGAGTAACCTTACGATTTGAATTGGATGATGCTGATGACTTTGCTAGCCCAATAGCTACACTGGATGCTACCGATCCAGCAGTAGGTATGGAGTTTTTCTCGCAGAGCTTAACTCTCGGTCAAAAATATTACCTCAGAGCTTATTACCTAGATGGCACATTTACCAGCCCCGTTTCGGAGACGGTTGAGTTTATGGTGACTCCCGGCAATGCCCTCGAGTTTGATGGAGACAATGACCAGATTGATTTGGCAGCCTCAGAGGATTTTGCTTTTGGTACAGGTGACTTCACCATAGAGCTTTGGGCGAATCTCGAGAATGAGACGTCCTACATGCATTTCTTTGTGCATGGGACGAATCAAAATGATTTTTCTTTCAAAACAAGACCTTCTGATCAGGTGGTTTATATCGGTGGTTCTGCAGGAGCCTTTAATTCATCAGCACAACCTGGAGCCACAGGCTTATATACGCCCAATCAATGGTTTCATGTGGCATTGGTACGCCGTGCTGGCGTGGCGGAATTTTATGTTGATGGCACACTGGCATACACCTACTCGGATCCAGATTTTGCCAGCTACAGCTTTGTAAATAACAAAACGTCAATCATAGGTTGGGGATGGAATGCAGAATATACCCATGGTTCTTACGATGAATATCGAATTTGGGATTATGCACGAACGCAGACAGAGATTCAAGACAATTTATATAATACCCTAACAGGCAATGAAACGGGATTAGCAGCTTACTACCGCTTCGATGAGGGAGGCGCAGGAGTAGACAACACCAGTATTGCAGATGCAGATGCCATCAAGGACTTGACAGGCAATGGTAACGATGGTGACTTAAATAGCTTTGCTAAGACAGGAGCCAACTCTAACTGGGTTACTTCCACGGCGTTGCAATCTGGCACGGCTCCAGCAGCACCTACCGATCTGATTGCCTATAGAATTTCTTCTACAGAGGTGCAGTTAGAATGGTCGGACAATGCGTCTGATAACGTGGACTACCTCATCGAGTGGGATGATGCCACGGATTTTGCAACAGTCGTCGGAAGTCAGGTTGCGGGTGGTAATGCCACCTCAGCAGTCGTTAATCTTGGTGCAGATCAGGGAAATTTCTTCCGAGTTACTGCTCGAAATGCAGCAGGAAATGGCGTTTCACCCACGGAGTTTGGCACTACAGCAGATCATCCCGGTCAGGCGATGAATTTCACGAATCTGACGGATCGCATTACACTAGCTAACCCGGCGAACTTTGGCAGCACAACCATCACGGCAGAGGCTTGGGTAAAAACCACGGATGATTCTCGAGTACTTAGAGTGGTAAACAGTACAGTAAGCGGTAGCCAGCGGTGGTCGCTCAATGTAAACTGGACGGCACCCCAACAAGGAAAAGCGGTGGCTGCTGCACAATGGGATAATAGCGTGGTTGTACCGAGTACAACTACGGTAACCGATGGAAATTGGCATCATATTGCTGCCACGTTCAACCTGACTACCAGAGAAGTAGATATTTACGTCGATGGTGTGCTTGAGAATACAGGTACAGGTACCTCTGGAGCACCGAAAGCGGCCTCTAATGCTAATATTGGAAACTTTAATTCAGGATTCAATGAAGCATTTAATGGGGATATTGATGAGGTCCGGGTTTGGTCCGCCATTAAAATCGATTTTTCTGATCGGTACGCCCCGCTCATAGGAAACGAATCAAACTTGATTGCATATTATCCTTTGGATGAGGGGTCAGGAACAACTGTCATCGATCGCAGTGTAAATACGAACAATGGAACAAATGCAGGAGCCACCTACCTGAAATCAGGCGCCATTGCACCTTCCAACCTAATTGCACAGGACATTTCTACCTCGCAGATCAACCTGAGTTGGGTAGACAATGCGACCAACGAAACGGGCTATGTATTGGAGAGA
>JABSPG010000482.1 GCA_013214445.1 Ekhidna sp.
TCGAATGAAGTATGATCAATATCGAAAAGCGGGCTACATGATTGGATCTGGGGCTATTGAGGCTGCACACAGAACAGTAGTCCAAAAACGAATGAAATTATCTGGACAACGATGGGCAGATAAAGGAGCGCAAAATATGCTCAATTTAAGAGTCGCATATATGAGTAAGCGACAGGAGCTAATCAAGCGACATGTCTGTTTAGCTGCTTAACGCGAAAAACTGAAATGCACCCGCTTAGAATAATTGATTCGAGAATTTCTCAAGGGACAAATAACAGAGAAGGAGAGGATACAGTATTTTACGCTTTTCAAAATGTCAATCTTGTAGGTTCCACGACTGCTCTTTTAGAAGCTGATATTGTAATATCAGCCAACGAAGTTTTTGAGTTTTCAAGTGGTGAAATAATCATTTCCTATAATCCAGCAGTTTTTGGATCAAACATAGTTCAAAACGGAAACCTAACTGTAAGCGATGGAGTCTTGATAAATGGAAATTCCTATGCTCTTACAACTACTGATTTGAACCCTAATACTGTTTCTATTAAGATAGAATACATAGGGAGTGGTGGTAGGTCCAACATACATCTATTTCCTCAACAACTAGTACATGCATCAGTAAATGTTACTAACTTTTTTCAGACTCCGGACGTTGAGTTTGAGTCTCCTGACATGCAGGGGCAAAGTTCATACTTCAATGGGACTACAGATAACCTATTTGATGTTGTAAAGGTGTCAGATGGAATTTCATCACTTTCTTCACAGGCTGGAATCACAGATTTATCTCCCTCAGAAGTCTCAGCTGGTGATCGCGACAATTCCTTTGATAACCTGCTTGAGATCTCTGGTTTTGGCTTTGGCATGCTTGGCCCAAATGATCCTACTTCTCAAGCAAAAGTTACTTTTACTAATGGTGAGGTTGTTCCGGGCAGTCCTCTTCCTTTTGGCTTCCTGCAGATGGATGCTGTTGAATGCGATATTATTTTCTGGGCGGATGACCTTATTAGAATTCATGTACCTAGTCGTAATGAGAATGGGGATACTGATAATTACACTGCTGGAACAGGGCTTCTTTCAGTAACTACTGATGATGGCTCTCTAGTTAGTAATCCCCAATTGCCAATTACTGTAAGATATGCTTTATCAAACTTCTTAGATACAGACATCCCAGGAACACAATGTTTTCCAGTTCCCAATCTCTTAATCAATTCTGATGGTTTATCCGGTGGTTATATTTTTCAATTTGGCGCACAAGTATTCCACCAACAAAGTGGAGCTACTTTTTCTGATTTGACAATAGCGAAAGAAGCTTTTGCCAGAGCTCTAAGTACTTGGAGATGCAGCACAGGTGTAAATTTTGGTATTTCTTCTGACCCTGCATTTGCCGTTTCCAATCCCAATGATGGAATGAATGTGATAACATTTGAACCGTTTTTTGTCGGACTTCTAAATCAGGCCATTACCCATCAGAAGCTAGATATTAACCAGTGTTCTGGTTCAATCAATCACGCTCCTGTGGTAGATATTGATATTGCTTTTAAGGATGATTTCAACTGGTATTTTGGAACAGGCAATCCCGCCATTAGCCAATTAGACTTTGAGACGATATGCTTGCATGAACTCGGGCATGCCATTGGCTTAGATCATACCAACAATACTTTCAATAATAATTTTTCAGTTCCCATCCGAGATGTAATGTATCCCATAGTCCCTTTGGGAGCTAATGGGGTTCTTCGGGAATTGACCGTCAACGATATTGACGGAGGTAGTAGAGCGGTAGAAATCGGGCAAATTGGCGATCCCAATTGCTCTTTTGCAAATCTATTGCCTATTCCAGCCTCAGAGCTTTGTCAGCTTACTATCACCAATAGTATTACTGGCATCAAAGAGATCCAGGATATTTCTGTCTATCCTAATCCTTTCAATAATCAACTATTTATAGATTTAGAAGTGTTAGAGCCTACTCTTTCGAAGTTCCATTTATTAAACAGTTTGGGTGAGATTGTTGCCTCTTCGGTTCAAAATCAAATGCAACCTGGATCACATTCCCTGCAGTTGGAGTGGGATAAGTTGGCTGATCTCTGTCCAGGCGTTTACTTCCTTCATTTTATTACCGAAACAGGACAGCATGTGCGAAAGGTTGTAAAACATTGAGAAACCAATCCAATAGAGGGGACAACACGTTATTATTAAATAGAAATCTTGGTGGTGTATCGATTGGTGTTAGGGAGCTCTGGTTATCATGGAGTTACAGACGCACTAACACCAATCGATATACTACCGAAAGTTTGAGTATCCTCAATGGTGATTATATGAGATACATTCTCTCTTTTTGGCTGCTATTTGGCCTATTGTATGCCCAGCAAAGCCCTCTGGAGGTTACCCCCTGTGATGCTTTGGGAAAAAGAATTACAAGAATGTGGGAGCATCGAATAGCTGAGGACTTCTCTGCCATGTCTTACGAATCCCTGCTCAGGTTAGTAGAGGAGATGAAAGATGCGGATTGTTGGGTAGGGGTCGGTATTCATACCTTAATGAAAGACCTTGGACAGCCGGATATTTCGATTTATCAAGACAAAGATCCTCAATCCGGCCGGGGAAACTTATACTATGACATCCCTTCAGGTTTTGATAGAGAACCATTACAGACCAGTCTATTTTTCTATTTTGACCGTGATACTGTCCAAATCGTACAAATATTTATCCATAAGATTCCCCCTGCGCCCCCAGTTTACACCTCATTGGATACCTCCATGTTGCGATTGTATCCAACGGTGTTTTCTGATTCCCTTATCCTGGAAAATAGAGGTTCAATATCTGATATTGTTCGTATTACCCTAGCTGCCCCCGAATCTCCTATAAGGCATGCGGGATGGTGGGATTACGTTTTCTCCCCTCAGCAGGACCGAGATGAACTTCAAGTATGGGTCTTGAGGAGAGATCAATTAAATAAGGTACCTGCCGGAACATATATATGCCACATCACATACCGACGACCCGATGGGAGTTGGACTAATGAAATACAGAAAGTCAAAAAGATTTAGGAATCATGAGGACGTGGATTAGTATTTTGGCTTTTCTCATTTTGACTCACTCTACTTACGCTTCTGCGTTGACCGGAGGAGAACTATCCTATCGCCATATAGAGGGATATGATTATGAAGTAACAATTCGCCTGTATAGTTTATGTGTACAAGGTGCCCCTCCTCTCTATGATGAGATCTATCTATTTGTGTTTAAAGCTGATGGTAGTACCCATCAAATTCAGGCTATTCAGGCACCGGCCGTCGGAGAACGGGACACCGTACCGCAGGATATATGGCAGGCCTGCCTGACCTTTCCCAATAAGCCCACCTGTATTGAGGTAAGCGAGTTTTCTACAAGATTGACCCTGCCTCCCACGATTGGAGGATATGACCTCACTTGGGGGAACTGCTGTCGATTCGGCGGTACGCAGAATATGGTCACCATTTTAAAAGGTATGACCATGACTGCCCATATACCCGGGCTGGAAGTCGTTTCGCAAAACAGCAATCCTATATTTAAGGAATATCCGCCACTATTCTTATGCTTTG
>JABSPG010000483.1 GCA_013214445.1 Ekhidna sp.
ACTTACTATAATAATCTCTCGCAAGACAGAAAAGCATTTATTTCTAGAGTCGTATTGAACGATGGCCTTCCAAAGAAGAATGGAAACTACATTCTACCAGCTCGAGATGCACAAGCTAGAGGTTCGCTATCTACGGATGAACAAGCGTTGCTTCAGCGGATTAAGAAGTTCAGATTTAACAATGATCGTATCCTCACAGACAACATAGCGCTTGATTCCAAAGATATCGACGAAGCACCTGTGGATATAATTGCTTTGGCTGGAAATGTTGAAAAAATCGAATCCTCAGGGTCTGAAAAACTATTAGGTACGGAAGATATCTCTGCTTCAGAAGAGCTGGGTGAAATCAAAATATCTCTCCCGATCGACAAGATCGAAGGTTATGATGAAATTACCATTACTGGTAAGTTGGTTGGGTCCAGTTCTGGATCTCCACTTGCTTCATACGCCCTGAAGCTGATTGAATTTGATAACACACAAACAGTGATTGAAGGTTACACCAATGATCAGGGTGAATTTGAATTTATTGTCAATCCTGAAAAGTATGACCTGACCTTCAAAAAAGCCAGTGCTTCTGAGTCCGTTTCTTTGGAAGATTTTAACGTAGAGGGACGCAGGGAAAAAGCGTCAGGGATCTATACCAATGCAACCAGAGCGTTTTTTGATGTAAGTTCATCTAATCTGAGACCAGAGGTTAGGATTCTCCTCGATGAAGTAATTGTCGCATTCAAGAAGTCAGGAAACAAGATTGAGATTGAGTCGCATACTGACAATACAGGTAATGCAGAATCAAACCTAATTCTATCCAAAGACAGAGGTTACGCTGCAAGGGATTATTTGATTGAGAGTGGAATTAGTAAGTCGGATATTTCAGTGATCTGGCATGGTTCGGAAAATCCAATTGCTGATAATAACAATCCATATGGTCGTCAATTAAATAGGAGAATAGATGTAAGACTAATTGGAAAGAGAAAAGAATCTTTCGGTAACTTTTATTTGGTCAGACCTGGAACCACCATAACTAAAATATCCGGAAGCATGGGAGTATCCTTAGATCATATTAGAACAATAAACGGTCTTGGAAATGCTGATTTGGCTGCATATAAGCCGATCAGGCTAAAGAAAAGCGGAATTGTTGTGGATTTTAACTTGGTAGTTCCTGCTGACATTAAGAGCGGAAGTGACTTTGTCTATACGGTACAACCAGGAGATAATCTTGAGATTGTGGCCAAGAAGTTTAATGTGCCTGAGGAATTGATTATGGAACAAAACGATCTGAGCTCCAGTACTCTTGAGCCTGGAACTAGATTAATTATTTATCCTAAAAACTAAAAGAGCGGATTTGAGACTCTTTTGAGGTTAAGATTCTTCGATAGGGAATACTGGATGGAAATCTCCATAGAACTTTGAGCTAAATCTATAGTCTTCTCAGGTACGAAGAGTGTAGTATTTAGGTCATAGCTGATCCTTACAGCCAGTGAGCTGTATTTGATACCTCCTGAGAATATGAAAGAATCTCTCAATCTGTACCAAACACCAAATAATAGCTGAGTGCCCTTTGCCCTATACTCTTCTGCACCTGGAACATAAGCAAAGTTGGCACCAGCGTTAAACTGTTGCGTTTGCCTTATATATAGGTATAGGATGCTTGGTGTTATAAAAATCTTATTGAATTTGACTTGAAGTCCCCCATGGTACTTCCATAGAACAGGTTCGGTCTCCTCAGCATCCTCCGCATAAGAAGTATTAGGTCGGTTAAGGTTTGTTGCAGAAATTCCTACAAAACCGCTGTACTTATGAAGTAAATAGTTTCTTTCAGGGTTGTAGTAATACATGATTCCTGCATTAACAACCAAGTTCTGCTGCTGATCATTGAATTCTGTAACGGGTACAGGACGAGTATCATCAAAACCATAAAAAGAGTTGTACTGTGAACCCCAAGCCAAATTACTAAAGTTTAGCGTTCGCATTTCGTATCCAACTTGTGCACCTAATGATATAAGGTAAGTACTAAGTAGTCCTAATTTGATATTATGAGCATAGTTTAAAAAAACGGAGTTTCGTTGATATACTCCCTCAAAGCCACTTCTTTCATTGAATGCCATGATTCCCGCTCCAGCTGTTGGTTGTTCATATTGCCCTTGCGTTTTTATCGGTAGTATGAATGACACCTGAGTCAGTTCATTTATCACGTCCACACTTTGAAGTCTTCTTTTGTGATTCATGTGCAGTGAAGGATCGTCATAAATTCCGTTGAGAGCGGGATTTAGATATAGCGAGGCAGCATAGTATTGAGAAAACTGTGCGTCTTGGGAATGCAGCTTTAACCAGCCTGTCAACAGTAGTATGAGAACGCTTGTCTTTTTCATTTCACTAGGTAAAAGGCCCCTTTTTTCTGAATTGGCAGTCCAGTTTCAAATTCAAACTTGACTGTGTAATAATAAACGCCAGCAGGCTCATCGGCCCCTGTTCTTTGGTTTTCACCATCCCAACCATTTCGGTTAGCTTCTTCAAATGAATCTGCAGTATATACCACGGATCCAAACCTATTATAGATGATGAGGCTAAAACCCTCATTCTTAATTTGCTCTCCAAATACCCTAAATCGTTGATTTTCCGGATCACTTGCACGGGGCGAGAATGCCTCAGGGATAAAATAGAGACCTTCGTCTGGAACTCTGGGAGCAAGTGCCATAGCTAGGATATACTTTTCACCTTCTGTAAGTCTTAAGGGACTTTCACTTACAATGGAACCAAAGGTGGTCGAATCAGAATTAAGAAGTGACTCAACACCTAATGTCTGAAAAATACCACCAGGATCATTAGAGTAGCTGATTACCGGTGAGTTGACTCGGTGGCGTATGTTGTTGATGAGCGTAAAATTGCGCAGATCCTCTTCATTGAAGGTAATCTCAAGTTTGGTCGGATCAGTGGTTCCCTGAACCATTTCCAACTCCCAGTATCCCTTATTTGAAACTCCTAATAGACTGTCTCCAGGAATTGGATCAACTTCATTATTACGGATATAGCGAGCGGCTATTTCCTGATTTGCTCCAAAGACGTTTGTAAGCGTAAGGGGGCCATATACTCCGTCGTTTCCTAAGGGGAAAAGTTTTCCTTCACCTCCGCCAAGAGCCGTCAGGGTACCATCAAAATAAGAAGTAGCAGATCCTGGACCCGGGTTGACTCCTGCTTCTAGGATAAACTTCGTATTCTCTCCAGTTTTAATAATACCATTGTTAAGCGATAGTCTTTCTAATACTGTATACTTCGCTCCATTGAATTGAACCTCCCCAAACTGATCTATATTCAGTTCTCTAAACATCAATTCGGCAGTTGGACCGGTATTCAAAACTTGATTTCCATCTCCTAAGAGCTCAAGTACTCCAGTGATTCCATTATAATTATTGTTTATCGTCCAGTTTCCATAGAGTGCCAAAGTGCCATTATTCTGGAGCACACCATTGTTAGCCAAGTCTGCATTTACTTCCAGCCTCGCACCTTCATTGATGTGTATCAGCCCGGTTTCCGGGATATAGAGCTGACCCCTAACTAGAAAAGGAGCG
>JABSPG010000484.1 GCA_013214445.1 Ekhidna sp.
CCTGATGTGATCCTGACCTTCGAAATGCTCCTTATCCTCTGGAATTGTCAGTTTAAAAGTGGATCCCTGCCCCAAGCTGCTTTCCACTTCAATGGTACCCCCATGAAGTTCAACAAAACTCTTGCATAAGGCAAGACCAATTCCTGTTCCACCCGTCCCGATGGAATTCCTGGCCTGGTAAAAGGGAGTGAAGATGTGCTGGAGTTCCTCCTTGGCAATTCCTCGTCCTTCATCGCTGATAATGGCTACAATAGAAGGGGCTTCATGCAGTACTTTGAAGGTAACTTTTGTGCTTGGTTCGCTGTATTTTAAAGCATTGAGGAGAAGGTTGTTGATGATGATTTGAAATTTTTCAATATCGATCCAAGCCTTCAGGTCTGTCTCACAATAGAAACCAAACTTTACATCTCGATCTTTGGCCAAGTAGGAGAAACTTTCGGCTTCTTCCTGTGCAAGAATGGTAAGGTCGTGATATCCAACATTCAGAGCAGTATTCTTTGTTTCTATTTTTCGAAATTCCAATAAGCGATTGACAAGTTTCAATAATGATTGTGAGTTGCGCTTGATCAGGCGTAATGATTTTTTACTCCTTTCAGGAATTTCTGTACTTCTCAATAGGTCGTTTACAGGCCCTGAAATCAATGAAATGGGGGTTTTCATTTCATGCGAAAAATTGGTGTAAAACCTAATCTTATCTTGCATCGTCTCAAACTCCTGATGCCTCAGCTTTTGCTCGTAAAACAGCTTTTGACGCATGCTGATTCTTTCTTTTACATTTCGGTATATTACCCACGCCAGAAATATCAAAACAGCAACAAATCCGATGTATGCGTAAATGGTCCTCCACCAAGGCGGTAACACCTTGATTCCAATGGTGCTAACCTGTCCGGTTCTGCCTCCTACATGGTCCACCGCTCTTACGGTGAAAGTATAGTTTCCAGGAGGTATGTTTCGATAGGTAGCATCATTGTTCTTTGTGCCTGTAGTCCAGGTTTCATCAAATCCATCTAAGAGGTATTCGAAACTCCAGCCGAGCGCATTGGGAAAAGCAATCACATTAAATCCAATCGTGATGACATCTTGATCTGGTAAAAGTGTAATCTCATTTACAATGGGCATACTTGCTTCAATTGAAGTTGATGCGTTTGGTCGGATAATTTCATTGTCAATTTTCAATGATGTGAAAGTCACCTTTGGAAAATACTGATTTGTTAACAGTTCTTGAGGATTAAAGAAATCTAACCCGTGAATACCACCGAAGAAAAACCTGCCATTAGCATCCCGCACAAAGGAACCATCGTTATAATGTCCCTTTTGTAGACCGTCAAACGAATCGAAGTTACGTATTTCTCCATCAGATAGGTCTAGCACGGAAAGTCCTGTATTTGTGCTCATCCAAATAGTGCTTTGCTCTGGATGTATTGCTCGAACAGTATTATTTATAATGCCATTGATTTCATCAAATCTGTCGAAGCTTTGATCTTCTGTATCAAAGCGAACCAGTCCAGATTGCATTGTTGCCACCAATACGTAATGATCAATGAGATTGATTGAAAGAGCTATGGGCTGCTGGTTTGGGAGATCACTCGTCCAATCAAAGTATTCAAGTTTGTTGTTTTTTGGGTTGTATTTTACCAGTCCGTCTCCATAGGTTGCTAACCATAGCATTTGATCTTGGTCTTCAATAATACCTCTGATATCTAGGGATTGGGTACCAGCGATTGGGTTCAGTTGATCGGCATCATTGTAAGAATAAAGTCCTCCACGGTTCGTCCCAATCCACATAGTCTTTTGTTGATCCTCGAATAAGACCCGAATATCGTTTGTTGAAAGACTACTATTTGCCATATTGAAGTATTGCACAGCATCCATTCGTGTGTCAAGAATGTTGATTCCACCATTGTAGGTGCCAACCCATATCTTTTGGTCATAGGCTACTTCGATAGAAAGCACTGCATCATCTGTCAGTCTAAGCTTCGATTTTGAAGAGGCAATACGTTCTACTTCAGCTGTTGTCTGATTATAATGATACAGGCCTGACCCATCTGTGCCTAGCCAGATGCCATTGTCTGATTCATGGATGCCCCAGACAGATTCACTTAAATAGTCATTTGTTTGGTCATACTTCACGGGGTTAATGTTGCTCACAATCTCTCCGGCTGGATCAAAGACGTCAATCCCATTGTTGTGGGTTCCTAACCAAAGATTTCCGTTACTATCTTGTTCGATGCTACTAATTGTCCTATGAGAGACGCTACTTCCATCTCGCTTGGGGACAAAATGTACCACCTCATCATTTCCTATTTTGAATAGCCCATCATTTCTAGTTCCAACCCAAATGATTCCTTCACGATCTTCATAAATCGATAGCGCATCCACTTCGGATGCTGTCAGATTGTCAAATGGTTCTAGAGAAATTCCATCGGTATTGTTTACTGCGGTGAATACTCCTCGATTGGTTCCCAACCAAACTCGGTCAAATGAATCAATGAACAGCTCAGAAATATTGGATGAATTTCCTGCTACATCCATGGAAGTCACTATGTCCGTTTTTCCATTGACAATATTGTGTCTAAGCAGTCCTCTGGTCCAAGAGGCCGCCCAAAGTGTGTTTCCCCTAAATTTGAGATCTGAAATGTCTCTAAAGTTCGTATAGGTGGTATCCTTTCCAAAACTGACCTTACTTAGAATTCCCGATTCAAACTTATAAACACCTGAGCCACTAGTTCCCAGATATATTGCTCTATCAGAACTGGTAAGACTTGTAATGACGTTTTCGGCATTGCTCCCAAATACTTCATTTGGCAGGTAGTGAATGATGCTATCTAATTCGTTGGAATAAACTGCTAAACCATTATCTGTTGCTACATAAACATTGTTTCGACTATCTACCAGTAGATCATTTGTGGTATTGTTAGGAATCGCATTTATTGTGGTTGTTCGATAGGATTTGAATTGACTTCCGTCAAATCGATATAATCCATCATTAGATGCAATCCACATAAAACCTAGCGTGTCTTGCTTGATTTGATTTATGAATCCATTTGCAAGTCCTTGATTTTCATTGAGTCTGTGAAATTTATACTGAGCAATTTGACTAGTCGCAGAGTAGCAAAGAATAAAAAATACTACAACAAAGTTTTGAAGCTTCAGCAAGATTTGCGAACGTGGATTGTTCATTGTGTTAAGATAGGTAATTAGTAAGCCTAACTAGTTTAGTGAATAGAACAGTGTCATTCACACCCCTGTATTTGGGCAATAAATAACTGAAATGAACAATTGAAAAAGGAGTTCATGATTTGCTGAAGCTATCGATCAAATTGACCCCTCATACTGATTGATTATGCCAGTATCTTCAAAGTGTGGTGCATCTACTTTTGAAATCCAAAATAAAGGTTTCCCATGAATTATTTACTTGAATCAACTAGCAACCATCTTCGCATCCGATTGACACTTCATGCTTTCAGAGTATTTGGTTCCGAGCTGGAAAATATTACCTACTTCAATACCGTGGAGGGCTTCTAGTGGTGCTCCGCTTATAGGGCAGGGGTCGCCGTCGCGAACTG
>JABSPG010000485.1 GCA_013214445.1 Ekhidna sp.
TGGGTACCTCTCTATCCAATGGTAAAATCGCCTTTGGGGGAAACCAGGGAGTGACGGTAATAGATCCAATCAAGTTTTCATTAGGCTCTGAAGAGGATAAACTTGAATTTACCAGCTTGGTTTTTAATGGTGAAGAAAAAGCTGTTGTCAAAATGATACCAGATGACAACCAAATCGAGCTGAAACATGACGAAAACACATTCACTGTCTCTTTTGGCTTGCTAGATTATATCAATCCGGATAACCACATCTATCAATACCGACTTAATGATCAAGATTCATGGCAAGAACTAGGTACAAAGAATGAGGTGACCTTGGCCAACCTTCAAGCCGGGGATCACAGGATTTTTGTAAAGGCGGCAGATGAAAATGGCATTTGGACTCAAGAACAAGTATTGGAAATTGAGGTCAGCCCCCCATTGCTGAGACAGTGGTATTTTCTACTACTGTATACCATAATTGGGTGCATTATCGTGGTGGGTCTATTCCGCTTTAGATCTAAGCAACTTCGACTTGAAAAAGACTATGCAATTGAGCATATCAAAACTGAAAACATAAGGGAGAAGATGGACAGGGAAACTGATTTTCATAACATGAGACTGATGTTTTTCACTAATATCTCACACGAATTTCGGACTCCACTAACCCTTATAATAGCTCCCCTAGAAAAGTTTATACAGAAAGGCATAGTGCCGTCTGCGGAACACCTGCAATTGATGTATAGGAATGCTGAAAGACTGAGACGTCTAATTGGACAGATTTTGGACTTCCGCAAAATGGAAGCAGGTGAATTAAAGTTTGAACCAAACTACGGAGATATCATTAAGTACACTAAGGAATGTACTCAGCTATTTACGCAAATTGCTCAGCAGAGAAATATAGATTATGAAATAACCTTTGACTCACCCAGCTTGCTAGTCTCTTTTGATAAAGACAAGTATGAAAAGATCATTATCAACCTAATATCGAACAGCTTCAAGTACACGGAAAAAGGTAAAGTTTCCATGGAGCTTAGTCATCAAAAACTGGATAATGATAAAGTAAAAATTTCATTAAAAATTGAGGATACGGGTACTGGTATTGAGGAAGAACATCTGGAACATATATTTGATAGATACTACCATGTAAAAACTAAGCTGGCAAATAGTGCGGGTACTGGCATTGGTCTAGCTCTTGTCAAACAATTGGTCGAGCTTCATGATGGAACTATCAGTGCATCTAGTTCGGTCAATAAGGGAGCCATGTTCCATGTGACCATGATTCTAGATGCAGTAAAATCGGCTGACAAAGAAATAGAAAGCCCGAATGAAGATTTAGTTGAAGAGAGCGTCAGCCTGAGCGCAACGGTAGAAGCAGAAAACGAAGAAGAGGTAGAAGATCATTTACCTACCTTGCTTCTAGTGGAAGATAACAATGATTTGAGAGAATATATAAATGTGGAATTTAGAAACATTTACAACATCGTTGAGGCTTCAAACGGAGAAGAAGGATTTAAATCTGCAATTAAAAATATTCCAGACATAATTATATCTGACATTTCCATGCCTATCATGGATGGTTTGGAAATGACCGAACAGGTGAAGCAAGACGAACGAACGAGTCACATACCAATCATCCTGCTAACTGCTCATGGTTCCCAGGTTCATCAGAAAAAAGGCTTTGAACTGGGGGTTGAAGACTTTATCGTCAAGCCATTTTCACCGGAAATTTTAGAACTAAGGGTCAACAATTTGCTAAGATCAAGAAAGGATCTTCAAGATAAATTCAGGAAGGAGTTTAAGGTTGAGCCAAATGGACTTCCTTCTTCTTCAATGGATCAGTCTTTCCTGAACAAGGCCATGTCTATTATCGAAGAAAACCTAAGTAACTCCGAATTCAATGCAAGTCAGTTTGCTGACGAAATGTGTATGAGTAGAGTCCACCTTTACAGAAAGTTGAAAGCACTCACAAACGAATCCGTCTCAGGATTTGTGAAAATGGTTCGACTCAAACTAGCTGCGGATCTTCTTAGAGATAAGAAAATGAATATTAAGGAAGCAGCATATACCGTGGGGTTCAGCGATCCTAAGTATTTCTCTAAATGCTTTAAGCAACATTTTGGCGTAAAACCCTCGGATTTTGTTGACAACCCTCTGAACGAGGAAAACGAATTGTAGAAGAAAATAAAGATGAGTCAAAAGTGCGTATGTTCCATTGACATTGGAGGATCACACATAAGCAGTGGATTATTTGCAAATGGTAAACTGCTAGCAGGGTCCAAGCAAGATTTAAAGCTGGATTCGAATGGAAGTGCGAAAGAAATCTATTCCGTTTGGTCAGATGCAATTAATCAGTCTATCAATTCTGATCATGCAGTGGCAGTAAAGGGCCTAGGAATTGCCATGCCTGACCCATTTGACTATAAAGCAGGCGTTGCGCTTTTTACAGGTGATAACTCCAAATACAAAAATCTGCATGATCATAAAATTGAAGTTCACCTAGCTCCCCTCCTTGGGGAAAATAACAACTTGGAATTTCGATTTATAAATGATGCAACAGCATTTGCCTTAGGTGAAGATTATCTAGGAGCAGGAAAAGACTATAATAAAGGGCTTTATCTCACACTAGGAACTGGTTTCGGTTCCTCGTTCATAAACAATGGACTTCCCATAACCACGGGAAATACAGTCCCAAAAAATGGAATGCTCTGGCATCATCCATATAATGGGAAGATTACAGAAGATTTTGTCTCCACTCGATGGTTTGTACAACGGTTTAAGGAGCTATACGGGTTAGAAACTCCAGGAGTTAAAGAAATTGTAGATCAGATAAAATTGAATAAAATAGACAATACTATTTTCAAGGAATTTGGACAAAATCTAGGTTCCATCTTAAGTCAATGGATCAAAGATTTTGATGCTGATGCAGTCATAATTGGCGGAAACATCATGAAAGCATTTTCCTATTTTGAAGAACCACTAATCAATTCCTTGAAAAATCAAGGAATTGATGTGCCGGTAAAGGTTTCCAAATTGGGTGAAGATGCTCCCTTAGTAGGATCAAGCCTGTTATTCAAGCCTGAGCTATGGGATAAGCTACAAGCAACACTGTAGCATCAATCTAAGATCCTACATCTCAAGCTTCCAGTTGCCCAGGCGGATGATTGAAGAAGGTTCTCCACCTTGGTTGCCATAGTGGGGATAATGCCAAATAAGTGGACGCTTGGCTAGTGACTTACCGAATAAAAGGGGTTTAAGGCTTAAGCCATCCGAATGCGCATTGAGCATCAAATCCAACCCAGTCAAATCTAGTAGAGTGGGGTAAAAATCCGTGCCAATGACCGGTACATCCACCTTTTTGGGCTGTGCTATACCAGGTACTTTTATAAGGTATGGTTCTCGAATACCCCCCTCATACTGAAAGCCCTTACCTGCACGAAGTGGTAAGTTAGAAGTAGGAGCGGTTCAAGAAAATGCCAGCCCCCCATTATCGGATGTGAACACGACAATGGTATTTTCATCAAGTCCCAATGAATCTAGCACTTGTAAAACATAGCCTACTGCATCGTCCATTGACTCCACCAAG
>JABSPG010000486.1 GCA_013214445.1 Ekhidna sp.
TGTGGTCCAATATACATGGTCACTGTATGAATATCATCCACCTTTGGTTTGCCTCTCAGGTCCAAAATTTCTTCTCCAAGTACAGCACCCTTCTTTATTCCGATTGGTACAAATGGATGATTGTGCATTGCAAGTCTTTCTGCGGCGAAGTAGGCGTATCTACCTTGGTTTGTTGTAGCTCCTAGTATGGCAGTCTTTTTACTCATTGTGTTTTGCTTTTACTTTTTGTTGCCGCGAATCCAATGTTTAAACCGAAGGAAACTGGGAAGTGGATGGTTGATTTAATCTCTTGGTCGAAGTAATTGTCAAGAACTTGCGAATCTTCATATTGTTTTCTGAATGATCTGGCAGCAATACCGGCTCCAAGAAATACGTCGATGGTAATGCCTGACTTACCGGCATCTCGCATCCATCGATTTCCAATAAGTATGCTATATCCGTAAGATGATTCTACTAGGTTGCCAAATATTCTGGGTTGTTGGATGATCAGCGTGTCTACATGATTTACTTGACTGTTTTGGTATTTGAAATTCAATTCGTGACCAAAATAAAACATGCCAGATTTAGTATCTGAATGGTAAAACTTTTGGCGAAAGTGTAGTTGTGCTCCCCTTCTGTACACTTGATAGTCATCAACTTGATCATCTGGAGTGAAAAAAGGAGAGCGATTCACATCTATTTGCAGCTCATAACCAAGTCTTTCTTGAATGTAGTATTCAATTGATACAGGTATTTGGTCATTTAGGAGCCATAGTGGATTAGTTGCAATTATGATGCCTTTGTATTCATTTACTCGAGGTAAAAAGTATCTTAGTCCACGCTTCTCGGGATGATAGTTTGGTTTATCGATTGTCTCTTTTACTTGTTTTTCTTCTGAAACTCGAGTTTTGAAGATTGGTTTTTCATTTTCATATATGGGTCTATAGGTACCAGCAATTGTTTGGTCTGGATTATATAGGGTCCACTCACCAACCCGTTTGTCCTCCTTCAGCAGTCCCTTCATCTTCACTTTACCATCAGGATAGTATCCGGTATACTGGCCTTCTCCCTTGTCTAAAGTAGCCTCTCCTTCTAGATGCCCAAAATCGCTGTAATAAAGCCATTTACCAGATTTCTTTCCCTCACTGATTGCTCCACTAGCCTTTCTATTGCCGCTAGGGTAGTATTCATTTAATTGTCCATTACCATTTTCATATTGTGCTTCTCTCTGGAGTTCTCCTGTTGGATAAAAAAGTTTCCAGTACCCATCTTTTTTGTCCTTTCTAAGAAATCCAGACTGACTCAGTTCTCCATTTTCATGATAGTATTTCCATTCCCCTTGTCTATTTCCGCCAGCATAATTTCCTTGTGCTTCGGTTTTCCCATTCTTATGAAAGTACTCCCAAAGACCATTTTTTTGACCTTCAGAAAAATTACCGATTGCTTCTATTTCTCCACTTTCGTAATAGTATATCCATTCACCTTGACTTTTGTCGCTTACATTTTCACCTTCCATTCTTCTCGATCCTGAAGGGTAGAATTCTAGGTAGTTACCTGAACCGCCTTGGATCAGTGTTTGCGCCTTGATTGATCCGTCTTCGAAGAAGTAATTCCAGATTCCGATTTTTTCGTTGTTTTGATAATTTCCACTGCTTTTGTTTCCTTTAGTTTCATAGTAGAAATTCCAAAGACCCTCTTTGGATGTGCCTTCTAGGACTCCTTCGGATTTGATGTTTCCATTTTCGTAATAGTATTTCCAGAACCCTTTTGGCGTTCCAGTTTTAAAAGTTCCTTCTGCCTTTTTTCTCCCATTCTCGTAGTAGTAAGTCCAAATGCTGTCTGGCTGATTACGATCATACCAGCCGAATGTTTTCAATGATCCATTTTGGTAGAAGGCTTCATAAGCACCTTGTAGTGTTGAATCATCAAGTGAAAAAGTAAATATTTCACTTATCGTGACGCTATCAGAATCAAAATATTTCTTTGTCTGCTTTAATTGCGAGTGGGCAGACAGTGTGGATAATGCAATGACAATATAGGAGAACTGCCTAAGCATTTGGACTCACAATGGCTTTTTTAAATCTATTACCCCATTCTTCTAATTCACTTGTTGACCATAATTCGGGATAGAAGGTGATTCTCTGCCTTTTGGGTGGAAGGTATTTCTGCCAATTTGTTCCGCCTGTGGCTTTGATTACATCGGGATCTCTTTGTAGGTATCTAGTTGCTGATTTTAGGTGTTGCAAAGGCCAATCCACATTTGCCTTTGAATCTAATCTTTTCAATTCAAGGGTTATTTCATTATTGCCTGAATAGTGGTTCTGGAATTTTTGATAAATATTTGAATGCGTAACCTCTTCTGCAAGTTCGATAAATTCTTTACTGTACTTTTTTTCAAATTGCTTTAAGGTCAGAGTCTTCTTACCAGAAGCAAGTTCGGTTGCGCCTGCTTTCCAATACAGAAAATCGTATTGATCTGTGATCGAAGCAGATCTTAATTCGGATCTTTTTTCAATGTTGACGAGGTTTTTTAGGTCAGTACACATCAGTTCTATTTTTCTATACTGAGCTGATTGGAATCCGCTAGCTGGGAGCAAAGCCATTCGAAAAGCTAAAAACTGATCTTGGTCCATGCCATCGGTCATCACGTCAAATGAATCTATAAGATGATCTAGATAGCGATTTATTCTTCTAAGTCGTTTCAAAAAAACAAGATCATCGACAGGGTCACTAAATACAATCTGTTCCATCTCGTTCAGGATCATACGAAAGTAAAGTTCTGTCACTTGATGATACAGAATAAAGATTTTTTCGTCAGGAATAGCTGTTCTTGGAGACTGTAAGCTTAGGAGCGTATCTAAATGAATGTAGTCCCAATAGGTTAGATAATCAGAGTGCAGCAGACCATCCAAGTAGCTGGACAAGTCTTGTCCCATTACTTCATATTTCTCCTCAAGTTTGGTGAGCTGATTGATTATTTTTTCATCGATCTTTTTATCACTCATGCCTACGGTTTTAGTTGCGTTTTATTGATTGTAAATTTGGTGGAAATTTTAACAACACACTAAAACAGACCCTTTTGATGAGTGCAGAAAAGAGAAACTTCGTAGATGAATTCGAATCCCCAGATTTCTACGAGTTAGATGATTTATTGACTGATGAGCACAAGTTGATCAGATCCTCGATTAGAGATTTTGTGAAGAAGGAGATTACCCCTTTTGTTGAAGGGTGGGCAGAAAAGAATCACTTTCCGGAAGAAATTGTAAAAAAGTTTGGTGAGGTTGGGGCTTTTGGCCCGACAGTACCTGTAGAGTATGGTGGTGGCGGTCTAGACTATATCTCTTATGGTTTAATCATGCAAGAGATCGAACGAGGTGATTCTGGTATGAGGTCTACTGCATCCGTGCAAGGTTCTTTGGTTATGTATCCGATTCATGCCTATGGGTCTGAGCAGCAAAGACAGAAGTACCTTCCTAAACTAGCATCGGGCGAAATGCTTGGGTGCTTCGGGCTAACGGAACCAAACCACGGTTCTAATCCAAGTGGGATGGAGACACATTTTAAAGATATGGGTGA
>JABSPG010000487.1 GCA_013214445.1 Ekhidna sp.
TGGATGCATAACTGTCTGTGCCGAGGTGAATCCAAATGCGGCATATAAAAGACACAATCAAGGTTGGGTTGACGAAATCATTGATAGTCTTGACCAGCTAATACACAGAGTCAAATCTGCAAAAGAAGATCAGGAGATAGTCTCCATTGCATTCGTTGGAAATGTAGTAGATGTTTGGGAACGATTCTACGATGAAGACATTCTGGTGGAACTTGGATCTGATCAAACATCTTTGCATAATCCATGGTCCGGTGGGTACTATCCAGCTGGACTCTCCTATCAAGAATCGAACGAACTGCTAAGGAATGATCCAGAACAGTTCAAAGTTGCAGTTCAAGAGTCGCTGATAAGACATGCTTCAGCAGTCAACAAGCATGCTTCTAGAGGAACCTATTTTTTTGATTATGGCAATGCCTTCCTATTAGAATCCTCCAGGGCTGGAGCCGACGTAATGCATGAAAATGGGATCGATTTCAAATATCCATCTTACGTTCAGGATATCCTCGGCCCAATGTGCTTCGACTATGGATTTGGTCCCTTTCGATGGGTCTGTACTTCGGGTAAAGCAAAAGATCTCAAAAAGTCTGATGAAATAGCTCTACAGGTTATGAGTGCAATAAAGGAAGCATCCCCAAAAGAGATTCAGCAGCAAATGCAAGATAATATTCGATGGATCGAAGAGGCAGAGAATAACAATCTGGTAGTTGGGTCACAAGCACGAATTCTGTATGCTGATGCTGAGGGTCGTGCCAAGATTGCGGAGGCTTTTAACAATGCCATCCATAATGGAGAAATCGAAGCTCCGATTGTTCTGGGAAGAGATCATCACGATGTTAGCGGCACAGACTCACCCTACAGAGAGACAAGTAACATCTATGACGGCAGTAAGTTTACAGCAGACATGGCCATTCACAATGTTATTGGGGATAGTTTTAGAGGGGCAACATGGGTATCTATACATAATGGTGGTGGTGTAGGTTGGGGTGAGGTGATTAATGGTGGTTTTGGATTACTTCTGGACGGCTCTGATGAAGCCCGGAACAGACTACAAAACATGCTATTATTTGATGTGAATAATGGGATTGCAAGAAGAAGCTGGGCTCGCAATGACGAAGCTGTCTTTGCCATCAAAAGGGAAATGCAGCGAACTCCTTCATTAGAAGTGACCCTTCCAAATTTTGTGGATGATAAACTCTTGGAAGGATTATCTATAGATTAACATAGCTCCTCAAACATGAGGTTCCGATTCCCAGTTCCCAAAAACCCAATTCCCAGAGGCATCCACATCATCAGATATCAAGAACTCTTCCACCGCGTTCATTAGATGATACCTTGAAAGCCTATCTCCGTGATTTATGTCCAATAGTCTGAAGGCCTTGTCATTGAACTCCCTATTGATACCGAATATATCATAGAAGTCCATATACTCCTGTTTCGAAATGAAACCATCCCTGTTCTGATCAAAAAAATCAAACATAAACGTAAAAATCAGTTCTTTATAGTCGTCAAGTAGCTCCCCGTTACCAGAAAGAACGATGTTTTGCAAAAAGAAACCAATCCACTCACTCTTAGTGATTTTCTTAAAGTCCGCTGGATTAATATCACTTACAAGAGCATTAAACAATTTTACCGCCTTCCCCGTGATACGCTCATGTTCTTTACCTTCAGGTTGATACTGCTTGCGTATTCTAACCTTTTCAACCATCTCACCAAAATCGTCCATTTGTAAATAGCCATTGCTATTGAGATCCAGAATACTAAAAAAATACCCGAGTTTTTTCCTTTGAAAATCAGTCGACATGGTGGCTCTAAATTGGTGGTTCTATGACAGCCATGAAATTAACGCAACTTTGCTTAAACTGATCCAATATCTGTACTACTTATCAAAACTTGTTTGAATAACCTGCAAAGCCTAAGCCTAAAAGCCTAATGACAGATCAGTTCTTGGAACTAATATTTCTTAAACTTCTGCTCCCAACTGTAGGCTCTCCTTTCTTCTAGAATTCTCCTTGTGGTTTCCTTATCAATAAGGTTAGGGTTTGGAGCATCCTTTGAAGTAAAGTGCCATTCATTGCACTCAGGGCAATGATATACATTTACAGGGCCACTTGCAATCTGTGTTGAATTTCTAATGTAGAACTGTATCAGAGCTTCTAATGCCAAATCCTCATCCAGATAGCATATTTTACCTGTAATGCAATTGCTTTTCATTGAAAAATCTTGGAATTTCTTACTGCAAATCAACAAAACAGTAGATCAAATTTCTAGATTCGAATTCGAAACTATTCATTCAATTGTGTTTTATCCACAAAGGAGGCAATAAACAGGTTCTTTTGGCGTACTGCATTTACTAGTCAATACTAGTACTACTAAATAGGTGAAAATTAGGTTTTCCCCGTATAGATTCACTGCGACTACTACTTAACTTAGCATAATAAAATGGATCGAAAATTGATACAACTATTTCTCAAACATTAAAATGAAGGTAGTTACACTGTGTTTATTTGCTTTTCTTCCTCATATACTCTTCTCACAAGAGGAACGCCTTGATGAAAAAATTGATGAGGTGACCTATGATTGGGACCTTGAAGCTGACAAGCTTAGTACATACGTTGGACTATTGCAAATTTGCTCTGATACTGAGTATCGCTCGAAGGTACTCCATTTACTGAATGAGATTCATCATTACGATACCGTGTTGTACGAGGTACTGGTAAATCTTTCTAAAAAATCGGATGAGAAAGAGATAAAAAAGACACTTAGAGATATCAAGAAGTTTGAAGAAGAGTATGATACAAAGTCTTTCATTCACTTTATGAATGAGGAATGTCACGCCATGAGGGAGATCGAAAAAGACGCTGATGTTACTGTAAATGATGTTGGGATTAATTCTTACTCAGGCCAGGTCTATTTGTTAGAAACTGAGCTATTCAAGTATGTGAAAAATATCACTTCACGTGTTGATAAAATTCGGCAACATGTGCATCACCTTAGTAAGCACTACAATTAGGTTTTCTACTATGAAAGATTCTTTAATCTTTCTTGGCACTTTGTTGAAAGCTGGCACTTCAAATTCCGCTTGAAGTCATCGGAGATTTTACTTGGTAAAGCTCCAAGCCTGCACTACTAAACGCTCTGCGTAAACCTTTTGAGACAACCTTTCTGGAAAGTTTGTAAACTATCCCTCAATTGACTATTCTCACCAAATGGAATACTACATCATCATAGCAGCGTCGATCATTGTTGTGCTCTCGTACTTATTTAATCGATTGTCTGAAAAATCAAGTATTCCATCTGTACTACTTCTTATTCTACTTGGAATTACATGTAGAGAGTTTATTGGCCTCTTCGGTATCGAAAAAGAACGCATACTAGAAGTCTTTGCAAGAATCAGAATCTTAGAAGTATTGGGAACACTTGGACTTATTCTTATAGTTCTGGAGGCTGCTTTAGAACTTAAGATAGCTAGTGAAAAGATTAGCCTAATTGTCAAGTCATTTGCAATAGCACTCTTAGGCCTGTTTTTATGTATGTTCTCAATAGCAGGTGTTCT
>JABSPG010000488.1 GCA_013214445.1 Ekhidna sp.
AGAATATTTGATTCTGACATCCTTTTGCTTTGGTATTAACGTTTTGACCGTCTAAATGGATACCCTTGTTTTCTTGACGCTATGGCAAGATCGGATATTGAACTACCTCATCCGCAAAGAACAGAGGCTCCAAAGTGGACCATTTGATCAAATTGAAATTCGCACCCCAAGGACGCTGTTTAATTCTATTGAGCGTGAGATGCGCTGCAAAAGAACTTCGATCATAGTATTGGTAGTAAGTGGTAAGCTTGTTGCCTCGCCCTCCAAGGTTTACTTCAGTGGCACCAACCTGAACCCAAAAATTCTCCTCAATGCCTCCAAAGCTGAAAATTGGCAAAAAAGTATATAGCTCAGTAAAGGCAAAAGTGATTCGATAACCCTCATTAGTCCGTTCAACTAAAAAGTTCACATCAGAGAACATTTCCAAATTAGCTAGCCGCTGTTTATTGGCGTACAATACAGCGCTATCAAGTGCATCTCCTACCTGAAGATCAACAAATTGATATAAATATTCAGGCTTAGTTTTCTTTAATCCATCGAACTCAATTTGGACAACCCGCTGAGCAAAAGATGCACCGAAGAAAAGAAATAAAAAACTCCCTACAACTAGCCTTTTCATGTGTATGCTATCCATTTCCTATGATACACATGGAGTCCTCGGTCAAATATTGATTGGACAGCTGACTTCCCAGAATCGTTAAGCTGACTTCACTTTTGGCGTATCACGCGGATACCCAAATTTATGGTTTCTCCAGCTCCCTGACCCTCACTTCCGATCCAAAAGTTTGTATATAAAGCTTCTAACTCAATCAAATTAGGAATCAATTGATATTTCAGTCCTACCCCTGACTGTACAAAGTAAGAAAATGACAATTCTGCACTTTCTACTGCATCATCTGGATTATAGTGAGTGGGAAAGTATTCTGTCATGCCGTATACCGTCCAGCGGGAGTTGGGAAAGTAACTATAGAAAACACTTGTCTGAGTTTGCAAGAAGTTATTTGCAGCGAAAGAGCCATTATTGACAAAACGATACCAAAATGCTTGTTGAAAGAATAATTGCGACTTCTCATTAAGTGGTAAATCAAAGAAAACTTGATTCAACCACAGCGTCGCATCTGTTTCTAGAAAATATGAATCTGCATCTCCCTCAGGAGTATCTGCCAAATTAAACAACAAGGTACTTTGCAATGACAACCTTGGCAGTTTCTTAAAGGGAGCAATTTTCACTTTAGGACCAATTCCTGTTATCGCTGTTTGAGAACTCAGTCCAGGAGTTTCTGTATTGGAATGCTTAGCCCAAACATCAAACCCAACATTAATCTGATCATTTACTCCGTACAGTAGCTGATTGATAGATGTGAAAAAATTTTCTGTATTGCCCGTGCTTGATTTACCTCCATCTGCATCAAAAGACTTGCTCTGTGTATATAAGTTCTGAAAAGTCTTGAATTCCCAATCTCCTTTCTTAAACAGGATAGAGGGAGTGTATTCTTGGAGGTTGTTTTGGCTAAAAACAAGGATTGATGTCCCAAGCAGTAAAAGAGATAAAGCGATTCGCATGGTTCTTACTATTTATCATTCAAAGAACGGCGAATCGCTTTAGATTGATGGTCAATTAGCAGACAAGTCTACCATTTGCTTTAAAGATTTTATTCATACTTCAGCGAGTCAATGGGATTCGCTTCGGAGGCCTTCCAAACTTTAACACTTATCGACATAATTGCGATAGCGATTGAGATAAAGCCACCTAATCCATAAATCCACCATGAGATGCTGGCTTGATTGCTGAAATCTTCCATCCAAATATTTATTAAATAGTATGCTGCGGGACTAGCAATAGCAAGTGCTATCAAAATAAGCATCACAAACTCTTTTGATAGTATTTTTCCAATATTTAGGACACTCGCTCCCAGTACTTTACGAACCCCGATCTCTTTCGACTTCTGAAGAATGTTGTATGACATCAAACCAAACAACCCAAGACATGAGATCAATATCGCAACTACAGTAGCAACTCCCGCTACTTTGGAAGTTCGCTGCTCAGTCTCATAAAAACTGGCGATCGTCTGATCCATGAAATTCACTTACAGCGATGCATCGGGGTAGATCTTTGACCAAGTATCATTTAACTCATTAATCAAGGGTTGGATATCGTCAGACGCTACAGAGATTCCAATACATCTGGAATACTCATCGCCATAAGTATACATTAAAGGTTCTATACCAAAGTGGAGAGATTGAAAGTAGAAATCCTTTAGAATTCCAACTACTTCATAGACCCTTTTTCCGTTGGCAAACTGTACCCCAATAGCAGCCTCAGGTTTATCAAATCCAAGCGTTCTAGCATAGGTTTCGTTTATGACCGTCTCGATTTTGCCTTCTGCTTTTCTAATATTCCTACCTGCTACCAATTCCAGCTCATAAAGATCAAAGTATTTAAGGTCTCCTTGTTTCTGATGCACAGACTCAACATACTCAACGGAATCTTGATCGTAGTACTTCATCGTGGAGGTAGACCACCCGTTCATGGCGGGTGGATCTTTGTGCACACTTAGTGTCTGTATCTGCGGCAGACTCCTAATTTCATTCAGAAGTACATCTCTTTTTGCTTTTTGTTCATAGTGTGGAGTTTTAAAGTACACTACTCCTTCATCTTTAAAACCCACTTCTTTGTCCAGCATATAAGATATCTGCCACACCACAGCTATGGTACATATGACTAAGAGTTGAGAAAAAACGAATTGGGAGGTAATCAGCACCTTTCTTATTGTACCACTTCCAATGGATTTGGTTGACATTTTGAGCGTCGACTTTAATGCCTGAACCGGCGAAAAGGAAGAAACGATAAATGCTGGGTAGATCCCAGACAGAAAGCCAACTAACAAAATCAGCAGAAGAACCAATGCCCAGAAGATTGGTTTTTCCCACCCGATTGAAAACCCGTCCGGGACAAACTCAGAAAAAAGATTTACACCATAAAACGAAATGGGTAAAGCAACAACCGCTGCAATAAATGTCACAAGTGTACTTTCTGTTAGAAATCGACCAATAAGAG
The DNA here is from genome assembly GCA_013214445.1 of Ekhidna sp. Classification (GTDB taxonomy): domain Bacteria; phylum Bacteroidota; class Bacteroidia; order Cytophagales; family Cyclobacteriaceae; genus Ekhidna. Next base: position 3,059 of record JABSPG010000488.1, read on the forward strand.
CTGTTTTCGAGATGCCCATAGCTTTTCGTAAACCCACCTCTTTTGATTTCTTTATTGCCTGAGCGGTCTCCAGATTTATGAAATTGAAGATTGCAATGGCTAGTAATGCAATGGCCACAGCCAAAAGGATGTTGAGCGTCTTAACATTTACAACCGATCTTGAATGATCAAATAAGCCAACATTTAAGTCATAGTGAATTTCAGATACATTCTGAATTTTTATGTCCGTTTGCCAAGTGGCCGCATCTTCCTCATGGGATGCTAGCTCCTTGTTTATATCGCCCAGCATATCATCTATTTGATCCTGAGACACATTCTTATGTAATTTCAGGTAGACTTGCCATGAGCTATTCACACTGTTCCATTCTTTGGGGAACTGGTCCTTTAGCCATGTCGCTTCAATCGTCCCAAAAGAGATCAGATCTGTAAAATCAAAATCGGTCGTTTCAGACACCAGTGATACTATTCCGGAAACAGTCAGATCCA
>JABSPG010000489.1 GCA_013214445.1 Ekhidna sp.
AGTGCTGCAAGTACCCGGAACAGGTGGTACGTTAGAGAGCATCGAAAAACAGGTGGCCCTATCCCTTGAGATGAGGGATGCGATCAATACTGCTGTAGTTGCGATTAACAAAGTGGAAGTATTGAGAAGTGAATTGAATGGGTTAAGATCTACGCTAAAGAAGAAGTCTGACCTGAAAGAAGTGGAGCGCTTGGACGACCTGGCTACTGATATAGCTTCAAAGCTTTACGACATTCATCTGACAGGAGCAAGAGAGGATGCCTTTAGATCTCCGATGAAGCTCTATGGGCGGTTGAGTGCTTTGGCTAGTGACCTAAGTGCTAGTGGTATCGATTTCGCACCCACTGATCAACAAGGGGAAGTTTATACCATCTTGGAGGAGCGATTGATCATTGCCAAAGATGCACTAGAAGAACTGGTGGCAAATGAGGTACAATCCTTCAATCAAAAGCTGAATGAGATGGATATGAAAATTGATCTGGAGCAGAATAGCGACGGGGAAGACTGACAGCCTAATTTGTTCACTATTACTTAATTGAACTCCTTAACGGGCTTTTGCTGATTCCTTTGGTTTGGAATGCTTCTTAAAGAGCATTCCGAACTAGAGTTTATGAGTGAAGGATTTTTACGGAGATATATTCAATTAGCTGCTACACTATTTTTGGTCGTTAGCAGCAATGCCCAGAAGAGTGAGGTAGGACCCCTGAGTAAAAATGACCCTTGGAATGTCTACGTAGATTTTTCTCTGTTTGAAAAGCCCGTTATCCAAAATACGAACACTGATATCTCAGGACTAAGTAGAAGAGGAAGCTTTTGGTTTCCAGGTATATCGCTAACCAAAAAGCTCACTAAGCAATCTGAGATTATTCTTTCGTATACCCCTAGTCATTCATTTGACTTAACTTCTAATTGGGGATTAAATTGGGATCAACTCGATGGCGAATTGGCATTAGCATTCTCCACTCCACATGTTTTCTCATTGGGCATTAACTATTCTCCAATCGTCGATAAAAATCTTTTTCTTGGTTTGGGCTTCTATGTGCTGTCCAGTGTAAAGTACTCGGGCGAATTACACGGGGAAGAATTGAAGATCGGAAATTCAATTTATAAGGGGGATATCTCCTTTAAGTGGCTGGTACGTGGTAATTTGGATCCATATTTTTCCTTCGGATATAGCTTTGGAGATTTTGATGATGTTCTGTTAATCGTTCAAATTCCCATCGTTCACGATAGTGTTTCAGATAGTGTTTATTTCTACTTGAATGAGGACTTCAAAAATCCTTTAGATAAGAATATAGCGCATCAAAGAGTAGAAGATGAGCAGTACTACTTTCCATTGTTTTTCAAGCTATTGATTTCTACAAAAATCTTGTCGCGGCTAAGGTAGGAAGATCATTACCATAATATGTAATTTCATAAGAAAGTATTGAGAATCATTAGTAGATATTTCTACCAGAAACCTTTGTTCGATAATTACCTGAAATATTGCAGATGGTTGAGGTCTTGATGAAAAATTCTCCAGTATCACGGGGGCAATTAAGGCTAGTTTGCTTTTCTCTCGAACATGTAGATGAAATGAAACACCACACCCAGTATTCCTCCAATTATTAAATGTGCTATTGAATTGTAGATGAAAATCTTATCAAAATTGACTAACCAGATACTTCTTACCACTAGTCCTGTAGGTATAAACATGATTCCCGCAATTACCACCCCATAGGTAAACGCTTGCAGCCTTGAGCTTTCGATTTTAATTAAGCCATTTAATAGATAGATGAGTCCTGCTACGAATATCAAATGGTTGAAAACTAGCCCAAGATAATTGGCCTCTTCTCGCTGAAAAGAAACAGTATTTACGTCGCTGGTGATCATATACCATGATGTAGTTAGGATATTGCTTAAGACAAAGAGTATGATAAATGTGATGATTTGTTTTGTGTTTTTCATAGTGATTATGATTGGAGTGATGTCTGATTTTTTTACTTATTTACTTTTTCTAGGGTAGCAATCCCAGATGATGCTATTGATTAGCCAGCGATCTTCTTCTTTGCTTAGGACGATGTACTCAATCCATCGCATTTTTTCAGGGTATCCAGTCTCTAGCCTTACACATGCTGTATTTCTAAATACATCTAAGATAGTCACCTCATTTTTCTGGTTTTCAAGAGCTACATAAGGCTTGCTAGTCAATGTACTTTCCAGCTGTTCTAATTTCATTGATTCGTAGAATGTGTCATCTGATCCTCGGGATTTAGATATTCCGACTTTCGAAAATGCTGAATGGAAATGATATGCCATTTCATCAAAATCATTGACGAAGAAGTTTTCGATGTAGCCCAATACTGTTGCATTGATTTCAGTCGCTACTTCTGAAGGTGTTTCATTGGTATTCAAATCACTTGCTTCTGAATAGGGCATTGGTTCTGAAAGTATTGGTGTGCCTATTAGTCTTCTTTTCATATTCTTGATCAGTCACTTACTTTCTGATAGAGCATGTAAACAGCCAAATCCCAATCACTATTAGGATTTGTCAGCAGCTTCGATTCGTCAATGCTGAACCAGATGAGCTCAAAGCTTTCGTCGGAGAGCTTGTTAAGAGTGAATTTATTCTTCTGATTAGAGTTGTTGGTTCCGTGATTGTTGAAGGTACTTGTATGCTGATTGGAGAAAGTAAGATTTTCGTTGTTCCCATCAGCTTCATAGATATCTGCTAAAGCCATGATGTTGTCGAAAGCAACGCACCGGTACCTTTTTTGAAAGCGATCAAAACTGTAGATGCTGGTGTAGGCCCAGCGGTCAAATCCTTCATGAGCTTCACCTAATGGGAATCCATCAGATTTTTCCATCATAAATATTCCGTCGTAAAGTGGTGAGAATTCACTCTTGGTTTGTCCAAGATCGTACCATTTGTCTTTGTCACTTTGTAAGTCATCAGTCCATTTTAAACTGATGTTCCAGGAGCCTTCTAAAAACAGGAGTTTTTGCATTTCCTGTGGTTGTCCAGCGTCAAATCCTGGAGAATAATCTTTTTGTGCTTGTGCGATTCCTATGCTTAGAAAACCGATTAAAATCAATACCGAAATCCTAGTGTGAACTTGAGAGTGAATCTGTTTCATGATCAATTGAATAATGAAAAATGTCGACATACTTGTCTCCTCAAGCATTTTGAGGTCAAACAAGCTCCAAGGCAAATGAATGGGGAAATGAGAGGATAAAGGTTCAAAATTGGGATTGTGAACTAATCGGGTTGGGGATCAAATTCCGCTAAAAGTTCACTTTCCTTCTTTTGTACTTTGGTCTCTTTTGGTAAGCCTTTATTACGGTCATGTTTAACTAAATAATAAAGTGAATATGAGAAAAGGTTTACATGCAGTAATGCTTACCTGTGCTTTCTTATTTGCTTCCAGTATGGTCTGGGGGCAGAGAACAGTGGCAGGTAAAGTAACGGATGACTCAGGGGAAACCTTACCCGGGGTGAATGTGGTCATCAAAGGCACAACGACAGGTACTACTACTGACCTAGACGGTAACTATCGGTTATCA
>JABSPG010000049.1 GCA_013214445.1 Ekhidna sp.
AACGTTTTCATACACCTCCCCATGGTTGGACATGGATCCCTGATATTGACCGTAGTTATTTGGAGGATTGCCAGGAGGCAAACCAGAAATCTCGTAACCTTCTATCCTTTGGTATTCTAGCTCGTTGAGGTATTGGCCTCCGATTTTCACTGTTCCCTTCTCTCCGAAAACGGTAAGCGAGCCTTCCATATTACCACCATAGCTATTGGTAGTATAATTGATTGTACCTAGTGCTCCATTATAGAATTCCAAAATGGCCACACCATGATCTTCAAACTCCACAATACCATCATGTATGTAATTTCCATTGAACCCATGAGCATTTCTTACATCTCCAATCATCCAATACAAGAGATCAACAAAATGACTAAACTGTGTAAACAAAGATCCTCCATCGAGAGCTTGAGTCCCTTTCCAGGAGTTCTCATAATACTGTGGATTTCTATTCCAAAAGCAGTTAAGCTGTACACTCAAAATCTTTCCAAAGCGACCCTCATCAATTGCTCTCTTCACCGCGTCAACGGGAGGATTAAAACGATTTTGCTTCACTATAAAGAGTCTCTTATTTGCCTTCAGTGATTCACTGATCATCTTTCCACAGTCATCAACACTTAGTGCCATCGGTTTCTCACACAGTACATGTTTCCCAGCCCTTAATGAGGCTACTGTATGCTCAAAATGAAGACCATTGGGAGAACATACACTAATCACATCTGCCTCAGTTTTTTGCAAAAGTTCATCAACATTCTTGAAGCTATTGACGGAATACTTTTCACCAAATGTTGCTAGTTTCTCATCATCTATATCACATACATCAGCAAGCTCTCCTTTATTCTCAATATGCTCTGCATGACGACCTCCTATCCTACCACAACCAATGATTGCGAACTTTATTTTTCCCATAAAAAAATTTTTAAAAGAGCGTAACCCACTCCGAATATTCCTCCGACAAGTGTGAACCCTACTAAAATGATTGATTTTTTTGGTTTGGATTTCTCAACCGGTACCTTCACGGGCTCCAGTACCGTAAATACAGGAGTATCCTCCTCAATTTGAAGCTTAATTGCTTCCTTCTGTTGTGCTAACTGGTTGTAGATATTAAATGTAAGATTGTAGACTGACTGCAAGCGCTCCTCTTCCGATCGGACTCTTGCAGAGGTTACATTTTTATTCTTATCTCTATAAGTTGCCAGCCTAATTTGCGCGTTTTCAAATTCATTTTTCCGTTGTTCATATTCCTTAGTTATTGAATTTAACTGCATCTGACTCTTAGAAATTGCATATTCAGTTACGTACTGAGTCATGTATTCCTGGGTGAACTGAACCATCTGAGCTGCAGCAACTGGATCCTGCATCTCTACAACAATCTTCACAACATTCAATTTCAGATCCATTTCAACACTAATTCTATTTTTTAGTGATTCAAGCAACTCAGTTTGCTCTTTCGAAATCATCAAAATTTCAATATCATTTCCCGTATTAGACTTAGCTGATTCCTCACCTCCAATAAAAAAGCCTATTAATTTTCCAGGGAGCTTTAATGCACTTCCTACTAGACTAGATTTAGCATGTTCAAGAAAAAAATCTGAAAGCTTGATGGTTGCATTCAAATCCGCGAAGTAAAACTGTTGCTCCATGAGCGTCATCAGAAACGGGGTACTGTGAGAAACGCTTTGATAAAGCTCCGGACTCATGGATCGTGAGTCTGCACTTCCACCTCCAATATTCACTCCTGCCAGTGATGCTATACCTCCCAAACCATCTAATGGAGATCCGCCAGATCCTGACTCAGCAATTAAAACTGAGGATGCCTTGTACTCTTTTGGGGTGGTAAAAGCTATTATGATTCCCAAGAAAATGAAAACAAAAATGAACTTCCCAATATCTAGTTTCCTGCACCATATTTTTTTTAGCAGATCAAATAAATCAATCTCATCAGAGTCTAACAATACTGGTTTGTTTTCTTGACCTTTCTCTATCTCCATGGTGGTAAAAAAAGCTTATCGTTTAGAGACTACCAAGCTCTTTTGGCAATCATCAATCATACTAATTTGTAATATTTATAATCTGCAAAATCACCAAGCTAAGCGAAGCTAGGCCAGATGTGATGCCAAGAACTTCGCCAGTGGTTAGTGGCCTTCTTTTTGGCTTCTCAGGAATAAAAATATCTGCACCGGGTTCGATATTAGGGAACGACTTAAAAAACAGAAACTTCCTAGTTCTTTCGGCACGCCCATTTGCGTACACCACGTATGATTTCTTAATTCGAGCATTATCGCCAAAACCTCCAGCCAATGAGATATAATCCTTAAAATTTGATCCCTTATCATAACTTACTCTTGTGGGATATAAGACCTCACCCCTTACTCTAACAGTCTGCAGTTGCTTCGGTATACTTAAAACGTCACCATCTTGTAAAATCAGATTGTACTTAGAATTAGGATTTTTCAATGCATCAGCAAGTTGTATTCCCACCCCTTCCTTTGTAAGCCTTTCTGATCCCAGATCATTTACAGAATCACGCTTCAACAAAGCATCTAGCTGCTTCTTTCTGTAAAAAGACGCCTTACCCGTCGATGTTGTTTCTGAATCATTTTCTGCTGAGTAATATAGATCACGAATCAATGATGCACCTTCAGGATATGCAAACTGTGTTAGACCTCCTGCACGTTCAATTACATCCACAAGTTTATCGTTCTCTGTTTCTAAAGCATAGGTTCCGGGTTTTAGCACTTCACCTTCTATGGTAATCGTTCGTTGGGTTCTGAAAAGCGCTGACGCCTTGATTGTTATAAGATCAAAAGGCTGAAGCTTAAAGGCTGATGCTGAATCTAATCCCAGATCCTCAGCAATAGAATAATTGAAAATAATTGCAGTTTTAAATTCTTTTGAATCCTTGCTTACCCTTCTTGCCACTTCTATCGAATTGGTATTCGCACTTGCTTTTAGACCTCCTGAAATAGTTATTAGATCTTCAACAGTTAATTCATCTACGAAAGGATACTCTCCTGGATTATTAACTTCTCCCAGAATAGTCACCCTTTTCCGATCTTCTATCTCGAGTATTGTAGGAATTTTAACCAGATCTTCATTCTCTAAGACATAATCGATTTTACCATCCAAGACTTCTTGTGTATTGAATGAAACGTTTGAAAACACGAAATCTTTTCTTAACCGTACTATGTTTCCTCGGTCAAGGAAAGCATCATCACTTACCACTCCAATTTTGAGTAGCGCTGAAAGTGTCATCCCACTTTTTAACTCATAAAATCCTGCATGTTCCACCGCACCTTCAAGCCTAACTCTGTTAGAATAGTTGGAAGAGACTTTTGAAATATAAATTGAATCACCGTCTTTCAACAAAATATTATTGAGTGCAGAATCAGTAACCGTTATTAAAGATCTCATTTCACCTTTGCTTCTATGAATAGTAACATGTTCATCATAGCCTTCTGCATTAGTGCCGCCAGAGTATGAGACTAAGTCCATAAAAGACTCTCCCTGAATCAATTCATATATTGCAGGTTGCTTTACCTTACCAGAATATACCACCCGATTCATAAATGATTTGACAACCAAAACATCGCCATCTCTTAAAATTGGATTGTTTGAAACATCGCCATCATAGAAATATCTATAGATGTCCAGTTCTGCAATTTTTTCACCTGATCTGATCACCTCCACTGATCGCATAGAACCTTTGGAACTTGGACCTCCTGCTTCATAGAGAACATTAAATGCAGAGGAAAAAGAAGAAACCACGTATGTCCCTGGTCTTTGCACATTTCCAACCACGTTTACAGAAATGGTTTTAATGTCTCCTAGAGAAATTTCTACGAATGTATTAGGCTTACTCCCCTTCATCCCAGAATAAATGGATGATAATGTGCTAAATACTCTACTTCGTGCCGCTTTTATCGAGATTCCACCAACACTAATGGGACCTATACCCTTTAAAAAAATTTTACCGTCTGGACTTACTAATTCCTGATAGGTGAATTCAGATGCTCCAAAGACATCTATTAGTAGTTCATCACCGGGACCAAGAACGTAATTATCCGGAGTTGCAACATTAGATGGGGTCTGAAAGGCTAAAGCCGACTCAAATATTTCCGTTCCAAATATCTGGAGTTTATTATTATTTCCAGAACTCGTTCTTGCTAGTTCATCGAAAACATCCACTTTATCTTTGGTAAGTGCTTCACTTCTTAACCTTTCGGAATTAGATCTTAAGGTTTGGCCATTGGTATTGCTTTGAATTTTTTGAATACGCGCTCTAAGTTTACTTGCTTGATCTGCAGACATGCCCCTTTGTCTTGCTAAAAGCTCAAGTTGTTGAATAGTAAGCCCAGAATCTTCTGCCTTTTTAGCATAAGCTTGGATTTGAGCATCTTCTAGTTGATCAACATCAACTTTAGATAAATCACTAATATTTTGAGAATAGAGGCTGAGGGTTATTAAGAAAAAAATGATATAAACTAGCCCCTTAAAAATTTTATGCATGCCAAGTTTATTAAACAATATGCAAAGCTATAAACTATGGTTGAATTAGAAATTTTTATTTCAAAATGAAAAATTGTCCTTATAACCCTTGATCTGATTAATAACGGAGGATTAGTATAGGATAAGCTGCTAATTAATTGCTCTGCAATACCTTTTCAGGTATTCTTTAGTCTAAAAAAAATGTTGTCTGAATTCGTGAGATCCAGACATCAAGCGTTTAGTGCGAAGTAATTATCGCCATTGAGACAAATGAAAGTTTTGATTATAAAAATGTTCCTTAAGGAGAGCAAAACAGATCCCCAGACTAAAGCAAAGCATACACTTACCATATAGCGGCAGGGTTTCCTTTGCTCCACGTACGTAAGTCTTTTTTTAATTCACGCACAATCTCAGGACTCTCATCAAATAAATTTCTTTGTTCAGAAATGTCATTTTCCAAGTTGTAAAGTTCATTTGTTCTGTTTAAAAGTTTTAATTGCCCTTTATTATCGCGTCCCTAAAGTATAATGTTCGCTCTTTATTAAAACCTTCCCTCATTTGTTGAACAAGACTTATTCCATGAGTTTCTTCATTGGCATCCTTAGATCCGCCAACCACTTCGATAATCGTTGGCATTATGTCAAGAGATGAAACTGCTGCATCAACTTTCTTTAGAGAAGAGACTTTAATATCTTTGGGAAGCTTCATAATAAAAGGTACCCTGATGCCTCCTTCATAAAGTATCCCCTTGTTACCCTTTAAAATCTCATTTTTGCATGCCTTTGATGCACGAGAACAACCGTTATCACTAAGAAAGAATATAAGCGTATTATCATAAATCCCTAAGTCCTTCAAATGATCTGTCAGCCTCTCAATATTGCTGCTGAGATTATTGATAATATAGTTGTATGGATCACTTGATACACTATCATCGACTTCAAGAGGAGTATGCGGAGCTGAATAACTCAAATAGGCGAAAAATGGCTGATAAGCACTCCTGCTTATAAAATTAATGGATGCATCGGTTAACAAATCTGTCATATACTCACAGTAAAGCCTTGGCTCTTGATTCCCTTCAATGACCCAAGGATTAATATAGCTCGCACTTCCATTCAAAAAACCAAAGAAATAGTCAAATCCATGTTACTGTGGATGATATTTTGGATGCTCGCCCAAATGCCATTTGCCGATCACACTTGTTTGATACCCCAAGGATTTAAATTTTTTACTTATTGTCTTTTGATTCAATGGAAGTCCATAGGTCTCTATTGGAGTAGATTCTCTTACCCGGTCAGTTATATTGTCGCAAAACCAAAAGAGTGCTGATGTAATCCTGTCGGGAATGCAGCACGAGAAGGAGCGCAAACTGATAAAGTTACGTATGCCCTATTAAAAACATGTCCATCTTCTACAAGACCTTGAATTCCAACAGGTAAAAGGGCATCATCTTTTGTGTGAATTGCATAATCTCCGTATCCTAGATCATCAGCGACTATCAACAAGACATTCGGAGTATGCAATTGAGGCTCAGAAATTTTGTCCTCCTCTAACAAAACGCACTTTTCCCGAACATCTGCTTATTTACATTCAGCGATAAATAGAAGTAAGACACAGAGCAGATGAAACCATTTGAGTGTGTGTTTCAAGTTTGACTATTTTGTTTGGTGATATACGGTAAAGTCATCTTTAATGGATTAAGAATATAAATTTGCACCTTTAGAACTTTAATATATTTCTGGATGTCAGGAAATACCAAATCTCTTCCAACTTTCTTCATAGTGGGGGCACATAAATCTGCTACGACCTCCGTTCATGACAGTTTAGCTCAAATTGAAGGCATATTCATGTCTCCTGTCAAAGAGCCAAGATTTTTTGCCCTTAAGGATGACAATTTAGATTACCGAGGACCTAATGACCCTGCTTCTAAATGTGACTATCAATCTATTGATGCATACCAAGCACTTTTTGAAAAAGCAAAAGCAGGTGATCAAATTGGAGAGTCATCAACCCTTTACTTATATGATGAGCGCGCTCCGGAGAATATTTTAAAGTATGTTCCAGATGCAAGGATCATTGCAATTCTTAGAGATCCGATAAAAAGAGCACATTCCAATTTCAACTACAGTGTGATGCTTGGAAGAGAAGATCAAGTAAGTTTTCGGCAAGCGCTGGATAAAGAAGAGGAAAGAATTAGTCTTGGCTGGGGTCCATTTTGGCACTACAAGAGAAAAGGACTTTATGGAGATCAATTAGACCGATATTATAAACTATTCGGTCATGAAAGGATCAAGGTGATCAAATATGAAGACTTGCAATCATCTTTTGAGAACCAAATTAAGGAAATACTGTCCTTTCTGGACATTCAATTTGACTTGGACATTACTGTACAGCGCCCGGAATCAAATAAGACAAGTGTTCCCAAGGGATTTGTCTCAAGATTCTTTGTATCAAACAAGACTCTGATTAGGAAAGTAATCCCTACAAGCCTGAGAAAGAGTTTAAATATCCAGAAGCTATATTCATCAAAATTATTTGGTAAACCTGATCCGATATCTGAAAATGATGTGGAATATCTGAAAGATTATTATTTATCAGACAGAGTAAAACTTGAATCAAACACGAAGTTGAAATTCAATGATTGGTTATAGCTATTATTGCTTTCCGAAATAAATCTTTTGATTCAAAAGGCTAAAACGTATTACCGTGCATGTGTGAACCATGATACACGTAAGTATTTCTGACGAATATAGATTTACTTGGTTTAGGTGGCTAAAGTCGGGAAATTCAGACAAGGTTGTCGGTAAAAAAATGTTCAGAAAATGCTGGGGTAAGGATTTTGAGTGCTTTGTTGACTATGTCTCGGGATTCGATTTACGGTTCGCTGACAGACACTTAGGCAACAGGCATACTTAATTCCCGTAAATCTAGATTTAATTGGAAAATTCAAAACCTTAGTTATGATTTTCATAACAGTATTATGCAACTGAATTTACCGATTGAGAGAATGGACACAAAAATAACATAGAATTGACTGCAAGGAGTATTATTTACAAAAGATAGAACGAAGAGTAGGAGAGTTATATCAATCCGATATCGAAAGGTTTGGTTACAAATTTGGCAAAAAAACTACTTCCTTATTTCATCCAAGAATTCTAGCAATACCTCTCCATTCGGTTTAATTCTTTTGGATTGATCCCATAAAGCTGCCGAGGGGTACCAGTGCCCCTGCTCCCAAAATCCCCATAAAATAACTCCAGCCACATTAGGGTGCATGTAAAAAAGGTCAAGCAGCAGTCTTGTTCTTTTTGCTTGCCTCAATAATTGAGCTTCAGATAGCTTGATTTTTTCAGCCATCTCTCCAAATCTATAATCAAACTCCGTAATAACGATCGGTATTTCAAACTCGGAAAAAATATCCAAGGTTTCATGTATGTATGCTGTATCAATCTTTCCTGCTGTATCATGGAAGTGCCCCATGAAACCTATATAGGAAAGATCGATTCCATTGGCCAGGTAGTCTTCAATTTTTTGGTAATATGCTCCCCTTTTGCGAAAATTAATCTTTGATAGAATTCCACCTTCATTGATCCCGAGATTCGCCGAAGGCAGCAATTTTTTTAAAGTGTCCTGTAGTAATAGTAACTGATCAAAAGAATACTTTTCATCGAAATAATCCGAGTAACCCTGAAGCTCAACTGGATGATTCAAAAAATCCCAGGTATTTACATAATCCCTTGTGTACTCGATCTTTTCTACCGTATGTCGTAGAAAATCATGAAAATACTCCTCTTCAAATCCGACCCTATAATTGATTTCCTTCTTTAGTGGCCCCCAGACTATATGATGTCCCTTTACTTTAACCTGATTTTTCTTCAACCACTGTAAAGCATGATCGATATATGTCTTGCTAAACCTTTTGTTCTCTTTCCCCCAATTGTTCCACTTCAAATCATTAGTCAATGTAACAATATCAAAATGATCTCTTACAACCTGCTTAATAAAGAGACTGTCAGCCGAATCGCAGAAATGACGCGCTTGAACAGCACAACCCATATAAAAATGCTTACCCTGTGCTGTAGTAGCAATTGTACAAAGTGAGGCAAGCAGACAGCAACAAAGAACCCTCATTTCAAACCGAAAATGACTCTAAACAAAAAGAAAAAATTACCGAAAAAATACCTTTTGAATAATCTTTTAGGTTGTTGCAGAAATCTAAAGAACCACTCCAATTTTAATCGAGTAAATAACTCAGGAGTCATCTTGAATTCACCCGAAACATAATCAAAAACCGCCCCACCTGTCAATACAATATTATAGGATAAGTCATCGTCATGCTCCATCAAAAACCTTTCCTGCTTAGGCATTCCCATGCCCAGACATAAAATATTTGGTTTCTTTTCTTTTATCTCACCAATTATCTCATCATGCCTACTTTTATCAACATATCCATGATGGTAACCAAGAATCTTAAGATCAGGGTATTTATCGCATAACGTTTTGTTTGCTTTTTCAATAACTTCAGGTCGACCGCCAAGTAAATACCACGTATAACCGTGAACCAGAGAGAATTCAGCCAGGGCCCAAATCCATTTATTGTACGTTATTTTCTCTTTGATTTTCTTTCCTCTAAGCATTGCCCCTAACCTTACCCCATCTCCATCGCAGAAGTTTATAGCTGCACTATTCAATAGGTCTTTAAACCATTTGTTTGAATAGGCAATATTCATTGCATTAATGTTTACGTTAAGAACATGTTCTTTCCGTTTCTCATCAATAATGCACTTTATCTCATTGTTTAGATCACTAGTAGTGAGGTTTGAAATTTTTATTCCGAGCAAATCAACTTTTTCAGCCTTAGTCATTGTTTATTTCACTAAATCTTCTCAAAATCAAATCTAATCTGCCTTCCCAGCTATGTTCTTTTAAGATGATATCTCGACACTTCTTCCCAAACTCATTACTGTCTAATTTGATAGCATCAAGTATGGTTTTCTCAATTTCTTCTACCTCAAATTTCTCTACAATTAAACCTATTTCTTCATTTATTAACTTACTGGCATCTTCAGTTGGGTAGGCTATAACGGGTGTGCCCATTGCCATATACTCATACAGCTTAAGTGGCGAAACATAATTACCAGCAAGAGTTGGATCAGGTACAGAATACCCCCAATCGAAACTCTCAATGATTGATGGTATTTGGTTCCTTGAGACTTTTCCTGTGAATTCCACTTTGCTTGCTATACCCAAGTCATCAGCCAAGTTTTTCCAGTTTTCAAATTCTATGCCATCTCCGACGATCACTACCTTGATCTTTACGTTCCTATTGAGTATATTATGGGCAGCATGGAGGAGCAAATCTAGCCTTTGATAATAGATCAACGTTCCCACAAAACCAATAGTTATTGTCTCGGAAGATGCTGTCTTTTCGGTCTCACTTGGCTTAAAAAAGTCAGCATCTACACCATTAGATACAACAATAATCTTTGATGGATCAATTTGGAGTTCATTCACAATCTTTGCCTTCAAATTATGGCTAATACAAACCAGTAAATCACATTTTTTGTAAGCAGATTTTTCAAACCTTCTTAACAAGGATCTAAAAAAAATAGCCTTTCTTTCACTTGAGGCCTCATAGTAGTATAGCCCATTGCTCTCTAGAATCCATTTTGCTCCTGTCTTCTTCCTTATATAGGAACCTATTTCTTGATAAGCAGCATACCTTTCATACAATAAATCAACTTGAGCATTTATGCTTCTGTAAGCCCTTCTCTGATGATAAAGCCTCAAGAAGAGTCGGACAAAGTCCGAAGCGAACCTGAGTAGTAGGCTTTTTTTCAAAGAATTACTTGTATCCTTTTCAACAATATTCTTTGGAACTAAATCGCCAACTATGTACTGATAAACTATCCATTTCCTTTTTTGGAAAGCTTTGATGATCCCAAGAATGTGTGACCTTGGACCACCAGCACTAGCACTAGCGGATGTAGAAACTCTTGGAGCTCCAGACAGGTATACCACAGATTTTACTTTCCTTTCCATGTCTCCAGGCTTTTGTCGATGATCACCTCCAATTTTTCAATATCGCTCTTAAAGTAATCAGTCAATCTATCTCTGGTTGAGTCGTCTAATTTAGGTGATGGGGCTAAGTTGCTATTAATTATTGAATTTTTTATTGAATTTCTTAGTTTCTCAGGAACAAGATGCTTGAAGACTTTTTTGAATGGATGTGGGTTTTTCATTGATTGATGCAGCAACCTGCTCTTAGGAACTCCTGAAACATTAAACGATTGATTCAAATTAAATTTGAATTCTTGAATCTCTAAAAATTCACATATTGATTTCAAAACCTCATTGGGGTTTTCTTTGAATTCATCGTAAATGATAATTTTTATATGACTAAAGAGCCTGAAGTAATTCTCAACCATACTTGAATAGAGTCCTGCTGATTTATAGTGCCACAATGGGTTAAAGCCATCTTTTATCCGCTCTTTTTCAAGATCCAAACCTTCTTCAAAAGACCTATCTTCTCTGTAATCTCTTACTAAGTGAAGAAAACTCGAATAAGCTCTATCTACAGGATTTCTAAGAACCATCAATATCTTAGCATCCTGATTAAATTCGAAGATATTTTTTGATGCCTCATGGTAATAAAGGTACATTGCCGAGGCATCACCGACTATGTCTTCATTTAATTCTCGGGGGTAAAGCGCTAGGTAATCTCTTTCTTTGAATCTAAAAATAGAATCAGCAATTTCCTGATCTTTTGGACCATGATAGACAAAAGGTCGATCTGGATGGACAAAATAATGAGGTTCTTTAATCTTCGGAAAAAATATCTGAGGATGATCTTTAAGAATCTCATAAAGTGCAGTTGTCCCCCCTTTCATTGCACCGATAAGAAAAAAATTAGGGATAGAGCTCAATTGATTTATCATAAATCGCTTCCAATTTTTGCGTTTGAACCTCTAAGTTATGGTTTGATTCTATGTGTTTCTTTCCTGCCTTAGCAAAATTTATTCTGAGCTTCTCGTCTGCTGCTAACACTTGCAAGAAGTCAGATAATGCATGAAAATCCTTTTCCTTACCTAAAAAGCCAGTTTTCTCATGACTTACCACTTCCGGAATACCACCTGACGCAAACGATACCACAGGTGTGTATGAGGCTTGAGCTTCGGCAAAAACCAAGCCCAAGGCTTCTGTATCTCCGTTATCCGCCGTGATGCTAGGGACACAAAATATCTTGGATTTCCCCATCCATCGTATTACCTCTTCAAACGGCTTTGCTCCCTTAAAAACAATGTTGTTTGAAATAGCCTTAGCCATTTTTTCTAAATCAGATCTGAGCGGGCCATCTCCGATAATAACAAGCCTGTAATCTGGGAATTTCTTTGAAAAGTCTTTGAACGCCTTAAGCAAATACTGGCATCCTTTTTTCTCAACAAGCCTTCCAACAAACAGAATCGAGTTTTCCTTCCTTTCCAAGGAAGCTGAATTGAAATTATTCATATCCACACCAATGTAGTGTCTTTTGATTTTGTTCTCAGGAGCTCCCCTGCTTATCAACTTCATTTTAATGTAATCGGAAACCGCTATCACGGTCTCTGTCCCATCCATTAGTTTATCAAAATGCTTTATCATTTGTTGATGATTGTAGTGCGTTCCCTTGTCCACACATATGTCATAGCCATGAAAAGTTGTTACTAATGGAACTTTGATTCTTTTTCTCAAGTGCAGTGCCATCATTGCATCTGATCCAAAATGGGCATGAATTACTTGAGGAGCATATTCATCTAAATTTTTATATAGGAACGGGGCATACCCATACAATGGGAATAAAGGTTTCAATAATCTGCTAAAGGCCTGATCATCTAACGAATAAGATGAATAATTACTTATGTCAATCTCCCTCACTCGTCTTGTGCCAACCAAAAGTGGTCTATAACGAACTAGATACTTCATTTGCTCTGAAATGAATGTATTCGAATAGGGAAGCAAATGACTCCTAAAAATTATCGCATGCTTCATAGGAAGTTACTTTAGTCTTTAATCAAACCAGTGAGATAAATTGACCTTTAGTATGTTTTCAAGCTGCTTAATGTCTTCATGATAATACTTTTTAGTCAATCGAGTTCTTAAAGAAGGATCAAGTTTATCAATATCTTTTGTCAAAAGACTTTTGAAGAAAACTCTTAATGTCTTTGGAATAAACTTTTTGTAATTTCGTGAAATTGTACGGTAGTAGAACCGCAGCAAGGGAACCAATATCCTATTCCTTTGAACTCTGCCCGGATTTTTAGTTTCTAACGACGAAACTTCAATTGAATCTACTCCTAAAAAAGCGAAACATTTATCTATTTCTTTTTGTGGGTCTTTTTGAAGGTCTTCTGTAAACAGTACGTGTATTTGATCCCTATTAAAATCTCTTAAGTATGCACCTAAGTGCTTACTATACAGTCCTTTTTCAAGATAGGCCTTAAAATTTCCTGAAATCAAATCCTTTTCGATAGAGTGAGTCATAGCTCTTTCAAAGTCAATTTCGGATTCTAAACCTTCACGTCTTGCATGCATAAAGTTAGAATATGCCCGTACTATTGGTTGCCTCAAAATTAGGATTAACTTTACTTCTGGTATTAATAATTTTATGTGATTTCTTGCATTCGATGAAGTAAAATATGAAGGGGAGGCTTCTCCTGTGAGCTGATGTTCGGCAGAACTAAGAAAGAGTTTTTCGTATTCCTTAAGGGATTTTGCTCTTTTGTCATCTAAGTCAAAAAACGTAAAAAAATGTGTCTCTTTTTGGCCAGGGAAGTAAAGAAGCGGATTTGCCTTCAGGTATTGATATAATGAGGTGGTTCCGGATTTTTGAGCCCCAATAATTAAGAAATTCGGTAGATTGGAAGTTTTCAAATCTTTATTCTTAATACACTTGTATTAATACCGAGTTTTTTTCTCACCATGTAGT
>JABSPG010000490.1 GCA_013214445.1 Ekhidna sp.
TATACACGTGGACCTGGACTGCTTGGGGCTTTGCTAATTGGGACCAGCTTTGCAAAAGCAATGGCAGCAAGTCTCAATGTTCCATTGATACCGGTTCATCATATGAAAGCTCACGTATTAGCCCACTTCATTGAAGAACCAAAACCGGAATATCCTTTCATCTGCCTGACTGTGAGTGGTGGCCACACACAAATTCTAAGAGTTAATAGTCCCACAGATATGATTATTTTGGGCCAAACCAAAGATGATGCTGTAGGTGAAGCATTTGACAAAGCTGCTAAGCTTTTGGGCCTACCCTACCCTGGTGGGCCGATGATTGACAAGTATGCACAAAACGGAAATTATGATCGATTTCAATTTGCTGAAGCAGAAATGTCCCACTTTGATTATTCATTTAGTGGAATCAAAACATCAATCCTTTATTTCCTTAGGAAAGAAGTGCAGAAAGACAAAAATTTCATAGCCAAGAATTTGAATGAACTTTGTGCGAGCATTCAGCATTCTTTAATAAATATGCTGATGACAAAACTAGTCAAGGCAGCTCAAGATCAACAGATAAGTCAAGTAGCTATTGCAGGCGGAGTTTCAGCAAATAGTGGCCTTCGTCAAGCACTTCAAAATCAAGCAAAAAAACTTAATTGGGAGGTATTTATTCCCGACTTTCAATACTGTACGGACAATGCCGGAATGATTGCTATAACCGGTCATCTTTTGTATGAACTGGGGGAATATGGAACAATACAAGACGGACCTCTGCCAAGGATGCCATTCTAAAAGACTCTATATTTAAACTTTATGAGTAAGGAAAAGAGCAGATTTTCTAATAACATTCAAATAAAGAATAGAAAGGCTAGCTACGAGTATGAATTTGTGGACAAGCTAGAAGCCGGTATCATTCTCAAGGGTACTGAAATCAAGTCCCTGCGTGAAGGCAAAGCTAGCATTCAAGAAGCCTATTGCTTTTTTCGTAAAGAAGAACTATTTATCAAAGGAATGAATATCTCACCTTACACTCAGGCCAGTTTTGAGAGCCATGAAATGACTCGCGACAGAAAGCTTCTGCTAAAAAGAAAAGAACTAGAAAAATTTAAAGCCAAAACCGAAGAGAAAGGACTAACGATTGTTCCAGTTAGGTTATACATAAACAGTAGAGGCTTTGCTAAAATTGAAATTGCACTAGCCAAGGGCAAAAAGATCTATGACAAAAGAGATAGCATTAAGCAAAAAGATCAAAAAAGAGAATTAGAAAGGTTGAAGATCTAGCAGATGAATACTGTTCTGATTCTAAATCAAGATTACACTCCCTTGACTGTTTGCTCAGTACAGCGGGCTTTTACGTTGATATTCTTACAAAAAGCAGAAATGGTTAGTGAAGTAAAAGAAAGAAAACTACGAAGCATAAACCACTCCTTTCCCTTCCCTTCCGTCATCAAAATCAAATACTATATAAATATCCCTTATAAAGGAGTAGTGATGACACGGCAAAACATCTTTAAGAGGGATAGTGGTAAATGCCAATACTGTGGGACTACCAAGGATTTGACCATTGATCATGTGATACCTCGATCACGTGGAGGAAAATCAACATGGACCAATCTGGTAACAGCGTGCAAGAAATGCAACTCAAAAAAAAGTGACTTTACGCTAGAAAAAGTTGGAATGAAGCTACAAAAGGCGCCAATCAAGCCTTCTTATCTTAGCTTTCTTAAGATGAATTTAGCAAAGAATCGAGAAGATTGGCTACCATATTTGAAAACGAAAAATCAAACCTAAAAAATGAAAAGAATATTTTATGTATGTGGATTACTTCTGGTTTTTGCTTGCTCCACAGAAAGCAGAGAATCCGAAAAAAACGAGATTCTAGAAAAGTATGAAGCTAAGAAGGAAGAAATAGACAAGGAGATTTCAGACCTGAAAAGCACCTCAAAAGAGCTAGCTGAAGACGCAAAAAGAGAAGTAGAAAATACCCTTCGTAAGTTGCAGAAGGAACGCAAGAAAATTGCTAGAGAAGCAGAAAAGTTGCAGAAAGCGAGCGAGCAAGAACTTGAAGAGGCGCTAGAAAGTGCCAAAAAAGAATATGAAAAATGGCTGAAGGAGAAGAAAAAAGAATTGAAATAAAGAACCGATTAATAGAATGAAATACCTGATTGTAGGATTAGGCAATATTGGAGCTGAATACGAACTAACAAGACACAATATAGGATTCTTGATACTTGATCGATTGGCTGACGAAAAAGGGGTCAATTTCAAATTAAATAAACTAGCATACACTGCTGAAATTAAGCACAAAGGAAGAACCTTAATTTTGGTAAAGCCTACAACCTATATGAACCTGAGCGGGAAAGCAGTGAATCACTATCTTCAAAGCCACAAAATACCTAGGGAGAATCTTCTCGTGGCAACAGATGACATAGCACTTCCTTATGGAAAGATTAGGCTAAAACCCAAAGGTTCTGCTGGTGGTCACAATGGCCTCAAAAACATCGAGCACTTGACGGGAGGATCAAACTACCCAAGACTAAGATTTGGGGTTGGTGATAGCTTTCATAAGGGGCAACAGGTCGATTATGTGCTTAGTCCTTTTTCCAAGCAAGAAATGGATGAGCTAGTGTTAAATATGGACCGAGCAATCGAGGCAATTCAATCATTTTGCACCATAGGCATGGAAAGAACTATGAATCACTTCAATTGATTTTGATATGGAAGTGTAACCTCGCCCCTCGGTTGGAGTATTTAAACAGAGTTGCAACCTTTTGCGACTCAAAACATCTTTCTTTTAAAAGAAAACTACCAACCATGAGCTACTACTTAAGAATTACTATTCGCAACTTCCTCAAGCACAAGGTTTCTTCAATCATTAATTTGGTTGGACTTACAACTGGATTATCCTGTGCATTCTTCATTTACCTATGGGTACAGGATGAATTTACCATCAATAAATTTCACGAAAAGGATGACCGGCTATTTCGAGTGATGGAATTCCAGACCTATTCAAATGAGAAGTTTGTGACCAATTCTACTCCTGGTATTTTAGGACAAAACCTGAAAATTGATTTTCCCGACATTCAATACGCAGCAACAACTACATGGATAAATCCTGCACTCCTTTCCTTTGACAACCAATTCTTCAAAGAAGAGGGATATCATGTGGGGAAAGACTTTTTCAACATCTTCAGCTATCCCCTACTTGCAGGAAATGCCAATGACGTTCTCAAAGACAAAACTTCCATTTGTATATCTAGAAACCTAGCTGAAAAATTCTTTGGTGACATTGATGCAGCTATGGGCAAAACCATCCGATATGAGGATGATAGAAATTTCATCGTGAGTGGAGTGTTCGAAAATATTACTACAAAATCCACCTACATCTTCGATTTTGTGCTACCTCTTGAAGATTTTTTGGACCGAAATGAATGGGCTAAGCAGTGGGGGAATAACGGGCCTCATACTTTTGTAGTATTAAAGGAGGGTGCTAGTGCAAATGAAGTAACGAATAAAATAGCTGGCTACATCAAGACGAGGGAAGAGAATAGTCATGTG
>JABSPG010000491.1 GCA_013214445.1 Ekhidna sp.
AAGTCGAAGGAAAATAGCTTGAACAAGTCATTTTGTGTAGCTCCCGTCACCTTACGTATGCCCAGCTCTTTTTCTCTAGCCTTTACTAGCATCACTAAGATGGCATACATCCCAAGCACAGAAAGTAGGATCACCAGCCCGGCTATGATTGCCAGCACTTTGAGCGTAGCTTGCTCTTCTTCAAATTGTCTTTGATAATCAGCATCAAGAAAGGAAAAGTTGAAAGGCAAGTCTGGTAAGTGTTTGTCCCAAACGGCCTCCATTCGATAGATTGATCGCTGCAAATCGGATGCTTCATGCAATAGCGGATCTACCTACATTAAAGTAACGCATGATCATCGGCTGGATCAAGTCATGCGGTGAATTGAAGTAAAAATTCTCAGTGACTCCAACAATAGGTCCACGCAAATGATAAATGCCTAGCTTTTTGTTTAGCGCTTCCTCAGTACTCCAGCCCATGTGATTTACAAAAGCCTGATTGACGACAAAAGTCTGATTGTTATTGTGTGTTGCTTTAGTAAAAAAATCCCCAGCTATCAAGTTGATTTGGAGTGTTTTCAGGTAGTTTTCGTCTACCGCGAGTTCTTCAAAAAGCTTGACATTTTCGGTTTCCGGTATATAATAGTCTTCTACCCATGGTGTCATTCCTGGCACTGAGTTAGGCTCCATGGTGGAGATGTCTTGGATGAAATCTAGCCCTCGAAGATCTTCCATCAATGTCTGTACTTTTAGTCCCTCCAAGTTTGTTGGAAACTGGAAGTGGATGGTATTTTGGCTACTGAAGCCAAGTGGCTGATTTTGGATCAGGGAAGTCTGATTGAAGATGATGACGGTGGAAACGATGATCCCGAAAGACAAAGCAAATTGTACACCTATCAGTGCTTTTCTAAAAGGAGCCTTGATGGTTTTTGTTTCGAATAGCTGATTGTTTTTTCTTGAGGTAGTCAATGCTAATGCGTGGGTGGCGGTTAGCATCACCAGTGCGAAGAAAGCGGCTATCAGAGATAGTATGGAGCTTAATGGAGTATCAAGGCTGAAAAAGGAAAACTTCGCATGATGGCTGATGATGTCCGTTGTTAGAAAAGTCAGCAGGAAGGCACAGATTAAAGCAAATCCATAGTATAAGATCCCCTCTGTGACAAACTCAAACATTAATTGTTTTTTGGAAGCTCCTACTACCATCTGCACATTGACATTTCTGACACGATTGAGTAGTTGAGTCGAGTACAGGTTGATGAAATTCACCAGTGCAATAATCAAGATGATCCAACCAATTAGCTGGAAGAGAAGGATGCGCCTTTTATTCATCTTGGGCGTATCATAAAGCTTGGACTCGCTGTAGTGAATATCCTGGATGTTTTCAAAGGAGTAATCAAGTGCAATCCCTTCATCGGTGAAATCGCTATTGTAATCCACAATGACCTCATCAAAAGTGGATTTTAGATCTTCTAGGGAGGCGTCTTCATGTAGCAAGAGATACACAAACATCCAATCTTCAAAATTTTCATAAGGAAATGGAAGCAACAGGTCGAAGTTTAAGTCGCTATTAGCTGGAAAATCTTTCAGCACACCTGTCACCTCGTAGGAATCGTCATTTATTTGTAAGATTTCTCCAACAAGACCAGTGGCTGTACCGAAGTACTTTTCAGCAGTAGAAGCTGTCAAAATAACCGACGTAGCATCTTCCAAAGCAGACACAGGATTCCCTTCAATCCACTGGTAGCCAAAGATGTCTGAAAACTCAGGATCGGAATAGAAGACCTCTGTTTCTGTGTAGTATTCGTTTTCTACATTTACTACCAATCCTTGCTCGGCTTTGAGTAAACGAACCATTTCCTTTACCTGAGGAAATTCATCTTCTAGTTCTTTTAGGTAGTAATGAGACCATGCAGTCACGTCCTTAATGTCCGGGGAAGTGACAGTTGTTACTACTCGGTAGATCCGATCCTTTTTTTCATGGAATCTGTCGAAAGTATTGTGAAACGTAGCATAGTCGTTGATAAAAAAGAAAGCGCTGATTGCCAATCCAAGCCCTACGATTTTGAGTCCGTTGACGAATGGGTACTTCTTAAGATTTCTAAAGGATCTTCTGATCTGGTTTTTAAAATTGAAATTGTACGACTCGCTCAGCCAAGTGTCTTTTTTCTTTTGTTTCGAAAACGGATTGATCAGTCTCAGTGTATCTATCACAAATAGCCAGTTGGCTTTCATTTTTGACTCTTCCAATCGTTCGTCGTAGATTTCATAGAAGTCACCTTGGATGTCTTCCAGATCACTTTGCGTACAATACCATTGCAGTATTCTGTCAAAAATCTTAGGTGGTTTTGTATTCATGTCATTCCATTTTCTTAGTCCTTCAGTTGCATAAAGCGATCAATCTTCCAGTGCGGCAGATCTTGGTATTTCATTCGATCGTAAGGACGGTACTACTTTGATGCGAGATCCTTAAGCCTTCCCTTTAGGATCCCACCGGATGGCAAATGCTTCTTGAGGAATTGCTTCCCAGAGTTGTTGCCGCTTAGCCATCAGATTCTTTACCTCTTGCTGACCGAACATGGTCACAGAGTAAAAGCGTTTTCTTTTACCACCTCGTACTTTGGTGGCCTCACCAAGTTTGGATTGTACAAAGTCTTTTTCTTCCAATCTGTTTAGCGCAGCATGCAGGGCACCCATACTAACATTTCGTTCCATCAACTCCTCGATCTTGTTTTTTACGGAAATGCCATACGCTTCATTTCCCAATACACCGACTGCCAGTAGGACCATCTCTTCAAACTCACCTAGGTGCTTACCCTTTGTTCCCATATAATTTTTTTCCAAATGTATATAATATATTTTATATACAAATAGAAAATTATATTTTTACCAATCTGGAGGATTATTCCATTTGCTTGATCTTTCCAGTATCTTGTAGAATGTTATGCCGTGGGCTTCTCATTTGTCGACATCTAGATGCCCATTTGATTTGATGAGCTGATAAAGTATGCGGCTCTGACCATGTATGAATAAATGTTATGAAAACCTCCATTTTTGGACTGGTATTGGTATGTCTATGCCTCAGGGCCATTGGACAATCCAAAACCAGCAGAATTCCCTACAGAGAGAAAAAAGTGCAGCTATCTACCTTTCCTGGTGTTAGTACTGCAGGTTTCGAAAGTGCTAAATACACCTACAATTTTTCTCTCAATCTCTTTTCAGGGATGACAGCCGGCACTAGGTATTTTGCGATTTCTCCAATTTCCAACTTAGGTACCCGATCAAGCGCTGGTTTGCAAATGGCCGGCGTTGCAAATGTTGTGGGTAGCCATAGCTACTTGCATTTGACTAATGCGGAGAGAAAGAAATTGGAGAATGAAGGAGAGACACCCAATCAGAAGGGCATTCAGATTTCAGTTGCATTAAATCTGGTCAGGGGAGAGTCAAATGGGATTCAGGTTTCAGGAGGTATGAATTCAGTGTACAGAAATTCCTCTGGTTTTCATTTAGCGGGCTTAGGAAACTACTCCAGGGGAAACATGATTGGTATACAGCTAGG
>JABSPG010000492.1 GCA_013214445.1 Ekhidna sp.
TGCAGTAGAATTGAGGTCGGAATTATTTTCAGATACAGCTTTTAAATAATCTCCAACAATACTCCATCCACCATATTTACTTATAGCCTTTAAGCAAAACCTCTTTGTCTCAGTTCCTGTCTTATCAAACAAGCTTCTAAGTATCTCTATATCCCCAGAAGACCTTTCCTTCAAAATAATTACCAGGCAGCTCTTCTTGACTGTATTTGAATCATCAGTTAACATCTGAAACGCCAATTCTCTCCCACGATCTATGTCCAAGTTGGATATCGCAATTAAAGTCGCTGCTCTTTTCTTAGCAAGGTTAGATTTTAATATGTCTTCAAGCTTATCTATGTCTTTTGCTGAGCCCATTTCTGAAAGTCCAAGAATACTTCCTACGCTCTGTGATGCAAGCAACTCTTCTCGATAGGTTTTATAGAAGTCAACTTCCTTATGACTAGATATCAAGTCTCTTGCCAATGATCTAATTGCAGCTGAGTTATCAAATAGCATTGACTCCAATGACTCTAAATAAATCGGAACTTCATCACTTTCAATCTTTTGGATAGAATAAAGTCTAACCTTTTGACTCTTATCTCTGAGTAGCAATTCCAGCATCTCTTGAGACAGGGTGTCTGAGTAATTTCTAACAGATAATAGACGAATGATAGGACTTTTATCGTGGACAATTAATCGAAGTATCTCATCTGTTAGAAGCTCTCTTTTAGTGAGGTTCTTAAAAACGTAAAATCTATCTTTTTCATCATAAGAATCGACAGAGTCAATTATCCTTTGAACGTTAGCCTTAGAAAACAAAACCTCTGTTATCTCAGTGTGAATATCAAGAAGATCTGTGCGCTGTATCTTAAGCAACCAGTCATATATATCATGATACTTTACAAGAAGTGTTGGATCTAGATCATCAATTACCTTCCGGATTAATTCATCTGCAAGTTTTCTTACCGGTCCTACCCAATCACTTAGCCTAAATAGAACGAAGGGAAACACTATATCGGTGAGATTTTTAGCCAGTCTTTTTAGCGCTTCCTCCCGTACATAACCACTAGAATTCATTGAAGCAATGCACAAAAGACTACTATTCAACTCTACACTGAACCTCTCTAACCTTTTAAGATCCGCCTTCCTAAGTCGGATATATCTGAAAGAGAAATAGAGGACCTTATTATCAAAAGACGAACGAGAATTTAGTATTCTTTGGATAGCACTTGCCGCCTCTTCTGCTACTTCCACATCCGAGTTAAGTGACCATTCCATAAGGACAGGGATTTCCCCAAGGTCATTCATTGCTTTGAAATCAGGTCGATAACTTCGATCTACCTTATCATCATCAACCTCTTTAACCTTTCCTAATATTTTATCAAAAATCCCCATTTGATTTACCTCAACGTGATTTCAATTTTCTTATTTTCGATGTCCATTTCAATCCAATCCTCTGATTTTAAATCAGGGATACAATCAATCAGACTTGCTCCTCTCGCATACCTTCTCAGGGAATACTTTCCAAACAAGACGGTCATCTCGTATTCATCCTGACCATCCTCCCCTATCCATGCCTTAGTGACTATTCGTCTTTTATTGTTCACATGCTTCTTGGCCAATTGGTATGCTGGCATAGGAAACCAAGAAACTCCATCGCACCAATATCCATTTAGTTCTTCATAGTGATGATAGTCAAAGTGATAGCAGAGTTGAAACTCTAGGTGAGTGCAAAACGCTTCATTGAAGGGACTGATATCGTTTTCATAGTTTAACATCAGTCCACTTCATGAAATTTTTCATCACCACACATTCTTACAATCTTAGGCTGGAATGAACCAACCACATCAACTAAGTCCTTCTGTGATTCCATGACTTGCTTGATATCCTTGTAAGCCATTGGTGCTTCATCTAAGCCTGAACCAATAACCTCTACTCCAGCGTTATGAATGTGGCTGACCACTACCTCTTTATCCAAGGTATTCTTAGCCTGAGTTCGAGACATAGCCCGACCTGCACCATGTGATGCCGAGTTTATTGATGACTCATCACCTTTGCCACGAACAATGAAGCCTGGTGCTGTCATTGATCCTGGAATGATCCCCAAAACCCCTTTACCAGCAGGTGTTGCACCTTTTCTGTGCACAATGATCTCGTCACCATTTCCATCCTTCTCCTTCCAGGCGAAATTGTGATGGTTTTCAATCATAGTAACAGGATTTGCTCTTAACCCCACTGCCATCCTCTCATGGATTTGATGATGACATGCTGAAGCATATTCTCCTGCAAGATTCATCGCCAACCAATACTCTTGTCCAAGCTCAGTATCTAAATCCAACCAAGCCAGATGTCTGGCTTCATGAGGAAGCTTACAGTTCTCCATCGCAAGCTTCGTATAGTGCTTAGCGATGGTTGCACCAAATCCTCTTGAACCGGAATGTGACAATAGGGCCAAGTAATGACCTTTAGCCAATCCAAACTCGTTGTTCTCATCTTCAATCTCTGTGATACCAAATTCAACAAAGTGATTCCCACCACCTGAAGTACCTATTTGAGCAGCAGCTCGATCTTTAAGATCACCAACAATCTGGATCTCATTGAATAGCCTATCCTCTAATACCTCATGATCTTTTGGCTTTTTGAAAGTAGCCTTTCCAAACTTGGTATTTCTAACAAGCATCTTCTTCAGATCTTCCTTTCTATCATCCAATATTGATTCAGGAATATCATAGATGGTCATACACATTCTACAACCAATGTCAACCCCTACTCCATATGGTATAACTGCATTCTCAGTCGCAAGAACACCTCCAATTGGAAGTCCATACCCTTGGTGTGCATCAGGCATCAAAGCTCCTGATTTTGCAATAGGAAGGCGCATTGCAGTTTCTATTTGATCTAAGGCACCTTGCTCTATTCCCTCTGCTCCATAGACTTTATACAAGTCTGGAGTCTCACGTAGTGGTAGGACCGTCTCTACAGGAGCAATAAGTTCCTTGGCAATTGGAGCAAACACCTCATGATCAACAAAGTCTTCAGGTTTTGACAACACTTCCTGAAGTGACTCTTTGGCATTATCAATTTCTTTTGAATTGATTACTTCCATAGCAACACCAATGGCCTTTCCCTCTGGGTAGCCCAACTTGATTAATTCTCCACCTGTGATATGTGTTTTATTTTCTTCCATGATCCAAAGAAAAGTAGTGAGTGCGCAGTGTTTTTGCGCAGTTAAAATTATTTAATAAATAAAGGAGATGTTTTTTCACACCTCCTTACTTTTTTACTTACCAGGAGTGAAAATTCCCTTCAACTGATCGACAATTTGTCCGTTACCGGAAACAGTAATCTCCCCAATCTTATCAGCAATTTTCTCAACATATTCCATCTCTTTCAATTTGAACAACATGTCGTTTTCCTCCATCAACTTAGCGGTGTTCAACAAGCTTCTTGTGGAAGCTGTTTCTTCCCTTCTTGTGATCACGTTTGCTTGTGCTTGCTTTTGGGCAATTAGCACTTGATTCATGATCTCCTTCATATCACCTGGCAAGATGATATC
>JABSPG010000493.1 GCA_013214445.1 Ekhidna sp.
GGGGAGTGAAATTTTCATAGACTTGTTTGGCTCTTTCTTTGTCTCCTTTGAAGCGTACTTCACTAAATTCTGTTTCTGCTAGGCCAGGATCAATGGAAGTAACCTTTATGCCAAACTCATTTAAGTCCATACGCATTCCTTTAGTTAGAGCATCTACTGCATGCTTCGAAGCACAGTATACATTGCCTTTTGGATAGACCTCTCTGCCAGCAATAGAACTGATGTTGATTATGTGGCCTTTTTTTCGATTAACCATTTGGGGTAGAATTGCTTTACTGACATAAAGGAGTCCTTTTACATTGATATCCATCATTGCATCCCAGTCATCAGTATCACCTTCTTGGATAAAATCTAGTCCGTGGGCATTCCCAGCATTGTTTATGAGTACATCTACTTCTTTCCAATCTTGAGGTAGAGATTCAATTGCCTGGTTTGTGGCCTTTTTGTCTTTGACATCAAAAGAAAGAATCTTCACCTCGCCGGGGAGTTCCGATTGTAGCTTCTCTAGTCGTTCTTGCCTCCTTCCAGCTATGATTAGTCTGTACTGATTGCTCAATAGTCTGGCTGTGGCTTCACCAATTCCGCTGGTTGCACCAGTTATAAAAACGATAGAATTCTTCATGAGCTTAGCTTCTTCCTTTACTGCTTTTTAAACGCTTCTTTTGTTGAGCTTTGATTTGACTGGCTCCTTTCTTTTTCTTGCCAAGCTTTCTTTTTGCACTTGGACCTCCTTCAAAGGTCATGAATATGCCCAGGTTTTGGGTGGTCAGCCTATCCAAATTCACATTAAAGTCATTAATGTTGTCGGTGAGCATATTCCTGAGCCCGTAAGAATATCTTATTTCGGGAGAGAATTTGAAGTAGGCAAAATACATATCTAAGCCAACGCCAACATCGATTGCCAAATTCCAATTTCTGAGTTCAAGGCGCTCTGCAACATCTTGTTCATCTCCCTTTCCTGAGGCTTCCAATGAGGGATTGATACCGGCTAACATATACATTGCCAGGTTTCCTCGTCTCGCAGATCGATATTTTAGTAGTAAGGGTAGCTCTACCATCGTAGCATCTTTTAGTTCCCTTTGAGTGACGCCATCGGTAAAGCGATAACTTAAGTCATTTTCATAGAATCCCACAGTGGGCATGATCCTAAAATCAAGGTATTGCGCCAACTTCATGTTAATCACAAATCCTAATTTGAAACCTCCCAGGTTCCCAGGAATAATTGAGTGCACCGTATCCATGGCGGGGGATACAAAAGCATCAGAGTAGCGGATCATATACTTCGATGAATGAACCCCTATGGCAAAGCCATAATGAATCCACTGATCATCAAAGTGTATAAGGTTGTCTGTTGGGTTGTTTTGAGCTTTGGTGGAGAAAGAGAGGCCTATAAATAGCGTAAATGCAAGTATTACTTTTCTCCAACATATATGGAGCTTATTCCTAGGGTCAATGGTTTGCATTTCGTGTTTTTATATCCGGTTTCACCTAAAATCTTCAAAAAGTCGTTACCATAAGGGAACTCTTTTACAGACTCAGGTAAGTACGTATAGGCAGCATTGTCTTTTGATACTATTTTGCCAATCTTCGGTAATATCCAACGAAAATAAAAATTATATAATTGTTTGAATGGAAATACCGTAGGTTTCGAAAACTCAAGAATGATGGCCCTGCCTCCTGGACGCAATACGCGATTCATTTCAGACAGACCTTTTTCTAAATTTTCAAAGTTTCGTACTCCAAATGCAACGATCACAGCATCGAAGGTATTGTCTTCAAAATGCAAGTTTTCCGAATCACCTGATTGCATATCGATGATGTTTGAATAGCCTCGCTTTTTCATCTTATTGCGACCTACATTAAGCATGCCTTCAGAGATATCTACCCCAATGACCTTTTCGGGGTTGAGTTTTAGCGATTCAATGGCAAAATCCCCAGTTCCAGTCGCGATATCCAAAATTTGCTTTGGCTGAATATCTCGAAGCATTTTCACTGCTTTTTTTCTCCATCTAATATCTATACCCAAACTTAGGAAGTGGTTGAGAAAGTCATACTTCCCGGATATACTATCAAACATTTCAGCTACCTGCTGTTTCTTCGCATCCGTCTTATCTTTGTAAGGTAGTACTGTCATAATTGCCGCAATATTAGTAGATTAAACCCTTGTGCAATCCAAATGTTATCAGTTTCTTCCCCATGCAGATAAAATCAGCAGAATTTGTAATTAGCAGTCCAGATGTTGGCGGATGCCCCAATCCAGATAGACCAGAATATGCTTTCATTGGGCGTTCTAATGTGGGAAAGTCTAGTTTGATCAATCATATAACTAACCGCCGAAAACTAGCTAAGACTTCTTCTACTCCTGGTAAAACACAGTTGATCAATCATTTCATGATCAATGACTCCTGGTATTTGGTTGATTTGCCGGGGTATGGTTGGGCACAAACCAGCAAGGTGAATAAGGCTGCATGGAAGAAGATGATTCACACCTACCTAGAGCAGAGACAGAATCTTGCCTGCGTTTTTGTTTTGGTAGATATTAGGCATGAACCTCAAAACATAGACTTGGATTTTATGCAATGGCTGGGTGAAGAAGGCATTCCTTTCTGCATCATTTTTACAAAATCTGATAAGTTGGGAAAAACTCAGATCCAATCGAATGTAGCTAGCTACAAAAAAGAAATGAAAAAAACGTGGGAAGAAGTTCCCCCTACGTTTGTAACCTCATCGGCTGATAGAACGGGAGGAGAAAAGATCCTGGATTTTATAGATCGAGTTAATGGGGAAATACGGTCTCACTAAAGAGCCTAAGGTGTGTATCGAAGTGTTGATTTTCTTTGTTACCTGCCTGTCGTAATAGCTTTGCATTGAGATAACCACATAATTGTATGTTATCATTTAAAAACCCTTGACCTGTTTGTTGATGACAATGATGCAAATAGTATTAGAATTCATCATCAATGACTGTATTTGATTACTTTTCAAGGTAAATCATTTTGTCTCAGACATGCGAACAGCATTAGTTGTCGTTTTCGCTCTATTCATCCGGTCGTATTCAAGTTCACAAGTGTTGCCTGCGGATTCGCTTGAGAGCTTGAATAGGATTATTCAATTCTCATCTAACATAGATTCAATTAATCAGGCTTATCTAGATCTGCTTACTTATTATGACTATCAGTCGAAAGATTCAGCTATCAGGATCAGCAGATCATATGTGGAGTTTGCTGATCAAACAAATAATGCTGAATGGCAGGTATTTTCCAGAAGGTTGTTGTCCTCATTTTATGAAGATATTGGGTATTACAACTTAGCGCTAGATGTAGCGCTAGATGGCTTGGCCATTTCTGAAAATGTCGAGCTTGCGCCAAAATACCAAGTCATGATTTTGCAAGGACTGGGATGGATCTATGATGATTTGAGAGATGATGACAAGACATTCGACTACTTCAATCAGTCGTTGCGGCTAGCTGAAAATCTTGGAGACACAATTTTAATTGCAAGTAGTTACTACTGTTTAGGAGCAGCATA